>JAKSBL010000428.1 GCA_022361115.1 Spirochaetota bacterium
ATATCCAATTTTCCTTTATTGTTATAAAATATAACGGGAAAATTTTTTACTGGCTGCTGATTGACTGTAATAGCAAAAGGGACATCTACGGATTGAGGAGAAATTTTTTCTATGGAAATATTATTTTTTAATACTTCAAAACGAAAATTATTGAGAATACTCTGAATTCTTGCAGTAATTTCATTTATTAAAATAACACTTTTTCCTGCATAATCCACACGTAATGCCTGAGTAACATATTTACTGATATGAAAATAACCTAATAAAGCATATTTTAATGCTAATCCAGGATCATTAGCACTATCAGATTTTGTTAGAAAATCAAGGGCATTATTTTTAGCCGCTTCCATTTTTTCTTGCTGTTTTCGTTTATACTCAGCAATATTGAGTCGGTAATAACTCCAGAACTGCCCCTCAGGAGTCTGATAGGCTTCAACAAATTCTAAGTCTTCTACACTTTCTTTCACTGTCATTTTTATACTTTGAGTAATCTCTTCTTCTGTTACACCATTGGTTTCCTTAAGAAAATCATTTATCTCAGAACGGACCCTTACTCTAATTTGGGACACCAGCATATTGACTGCAGCATCCTGGCTTTGTTGCAATGATGAACCATTTCCGATTCCAATATAGTAATCATTGGAAGAGGGAAAATTAATTACCCAATCCGGCTTCAGGCCTGTTTTAACTTGCTGATTGTCTGTATTATTCTTGTTTGCTGATTTTTGATCATCCTTTACCTCTCCATCAGAAGAACAGGTGATCATAAAAGTTAATATAGAAAAAACTACAATAAAAAATAGACGTTTTTTCATTGATTACGCTCCAGATTATTTTTTTGGAATTAAATAATCTTAATTCCAGTCATTTAATTTAAATTCAAATTGTCCTAACAATTTCATTTTAGTAAATATCTCCTTGTTTTACAATACAATTCAATGAAAATAAATTAAATGAACTGAGATGGCACGGATAAGAATATAGACCATATATTTTATTTTTCAAAAAAATAAATTTGTTTTTCCTCAATAGGGATAAATGACATACTCGCCTTTTGGGTTAATAGCACCCACTTTTTTACCTGATCTGACTTTAGCCAATCCATTTTTAAATATCTCAGCAAAATCATACTGGGGTTTAATCACTATAGTCCCAGTCTTATCAATAAAACCATATTTTGCTTTAGTTATAATATATCCGCTTTTTTTTAAAATATCAGCAATGATTATTTGATTTTCCTCGTTTACGTTGGTACGTAAATTATACTTCCCAGTACTTCTATCCTGAATATAATATTGCTGAATGGTTTTACGATCGTTTGGATCAACGATTTTTTTTAAAATTCCATTTAAAAATGAATACTCATCAAAATACTTTGGTATATCTCCAATTTTTACCAATCCCAAACCTTCAGAAAAGCTACTGGAAAACTCATAGATAGGAGGAATCGCAAACTTTCCTTTTTGGTTAATAAAACCATAATAATTACTACCATTCGGTTTTTTTATCCCTACAGCAGCTAATCCTTCCGAAAAAGGTTCCGCTGCATTATAAGTGGGTGAAATCACTTTTTTTCCCTTTTTGTTAATAAATCCCCATAAACCTTCATTAAATAAAGCCATACCTTCATGAAAGGATTCTGCTAAAAAAAACTGTGGTTTAATAACATGATCTCCAATATGATCAATAAATCCATATTTTTTACCGCCAAATAAGGAATTCACAGCAACTAAAGCAACACCTTCCTGAAAGGATTCTGCAATTTCATATTTCGCTTCAATAACTAATTTCCCTTTTTTATTAATAAAACCCCACAATTCTTGTATTTTAACTTTAGCCAATCCTTCACAAAAAGCATCGGCAAATTCAAATTTGGGTTGGATGATCATTTCTCCTTTATTATTACAATATCCGTATTTACCACTCACTTTGACATTGACTAAACCTTCTGAAAAGTCTCCAGCATCATCAAATTGGGGACGAATTACATACTTACATTTTTCGTCTATAAAACCAAATTTAAAATTTTCTTTAATTTTGCCTAATCCCTCGCAAAAAGGGAAAGTCTGGGCAAATTGAGGTTGAATATGATATATTTTGTTAACAATATTAACATAACCATATTTACCATTTTGTTCTATGGGATAAAGTTTCATAGCAACTCCTCACTAAAAACTTTTTATATTTATTTCCTGATTAAAGTTATCTTAAATTAATGATAAGTCAATATTAACAGAATAGCAAGTATTAATACAATATGGTAGTATTTCACCTGAAAATTAAATAATACCCAAAGATTGAGGTATAGAATCTGGATATTGTAATAATTTTATCAATTTTATCCAATTCATTGACTTTTTATGGATATGTGTTATATTAAGCTTAAATGAAGTATTTGTATATATTACCATTTTTATTATTATTGTTCCTTTCTTGTACAGTTGCTTCCAGTGAGAAAGGTGAAGAACTCACTATTGAATCTATTAATACACAAATCATAAGTGATCAATTTCCTCAAGAAAGTGAATATCAAGTTAATATAAAATTAACAGCATCATTAAGTTCTTCAGTAGATAATAACGAAGACCTTTATTATGAATGGGAAGTGAATTACTTAGATATTGATGTCTATAATCAAATTGCTATTGAAACACATGATGCCAGTACAGATAAAATTGAAAGCAAATTAAAAAACAATCATCACTATTTTCTGGAGGTATCCAAAAGCTCTACAAAGGCACTTTTATCAGTATATAAAGAAGGATATTATCAGGTAATTTTCCGGGCAACGAACTTTATTAATGAAGAAGAATCTTCCATAATTTTGAAAATCGGTAATCCGGAATATCCTCACCTTTTTTTAAAAACAAATATTCCTCCTATTCCTAATGCAAATCCAGAAGATTTTTTAGGTCAAATATTCATTAATATTAACAGTTCGACAAATAATACAATACAGGAACTAAAAGCTTCTGATTTACAAGATATTTGGTATGATACTGGTATTAAATTAAATCCTTTTTCTTATTTCAACATTTCAGCTGGGACTCATTTAGTTTTTAAAGAAGATGAAGAACCTCATGTTTTATCTTTTAGCAATAAATTGGCCAAAAACCGTTATAGTTTTGTATATTCTCTTAATCATTCTGAAGAATCTACTCCTGTATTATTATCTCCGATAGTTTTATCCAATTTAAAAAACAAAAATCACCTGGATATATTTTTTAATGGTGAAGAAA
>JAKSBL010000618.1 GCA_022361115.1 Spirochaetota bacterium
AAAACTAAATCTTTTTTTGTTGGAGACCTTGTCTTTTTTTTCTTAGGTCGCAAGGCTTGTTTTGATACTTTTATGGTAGAATACCCTAAACTTTCAAGTAATTTGATTAATATATCAGGCGAAAAATACCATCTGTGATCAAGCTGAAAAATCCAGTGTTTCAGTCCGGCTTGGATTCTTTGTGTACTGTTATAGTTCCCCGTTTCAATAACCAACCAACCACCCTCTTTCAAAAAATCACCCGCCTTTTTGATTAGTTGAGTTGGCTCGTCTACATGTTCAATTACGTCCCATAAAGTTATAATATTGTACTTAACGTCAGTTTTCAAATCGTCGATAGTCCCCTTAATATATTCAATATCTTCTGAACGATTTCTTTGAGTATTATATTCAAAAGCGGGTTCGATAGCTGTTACAGACCACCCATTTTTATTCGCGATCTGTGCGAATTTTCCGGAACCTGCACCAATCTCAAGAAGCCTTCCTGATTTATCGACCAAATTAGAAATGTAATTGAATTGAAGTTCTGCTATTGTTTTCTTTAATTTAGGATCATAATATTTGGATCTTGCTCCCTCGGCCTTCTCGTATTCTTTCTTAAAGTGTTTTATACTCTGGACCTGGGTTCTTTTCCGAGGATACTGCCATGCGAAATAACATTTTTTGCATTCCAAGAGACAAACAGTTTCATTATTCAATGAATCATAAGTAGTTGCTTCTAATTTTTTCAATTTATTGCTACCACAAATAAGACAACGCTTATCTTGATAAAATAGATTAATATTATTATAATCCATTGTTATAGTTAATCATCCTTTACTTTTCTATGATTGCTTTGAATATATATTCGGTTTTATTTTAACTTTATCTTAACGATTTTAAAGTCATCCGTTAATTTAATAAAAAAAAGCTTCTTTTGTTATACTTTTTTAGGAATTGGATAAAATAAATGTCGTCTCATGATCTTATTGCAAAATAAAGTCCAAGTACCAAAAATGAATGCTCCTGAAAAGCATAAAACGATTAGGTTTGTCCATGTCAAATCTCTGAGAACAAGCGATGCCAAAGCTGATACGGTCATTAAGAGTATCATGTTCCCAATCATGTATAAATAATTGTTTGACAATAGTGGCATTAGTTTTAATTCGGATTTTCTAAAGACTAAATCTATCGTTGCTAAAAAATTTAAAACCGTGAAAGAAAGGTATGCATAAGAGATACCAATAACCCCTTTTTGATAGGCAAAGCCACAAAAAATAAGCAGAAAAAAACTGGTAATGAAAGTTCTTATAGTATAGGCTCGATATTCACCTATCGCTATGCAATATGTAGTCATGCCACTTGTTATAGAAATAATCATTCTAGCTGCTAATAAAATTTTAAGAATATCAATCAATTCATTCCATTTGTTTCCTAAGACGACCGGAACAAAATGGGATGCAACCGTATACATTCCTATATAAATGGGTAATATAAATATAAATTGAATAGTTAACATGTTGGAAAACCATGTTTGGAGTTGATTCCGGTTCTTTTTCAGCCTGCTAAAAGAAGAAAACATTACTGCATTAATTGATTTACCTAAAGTTTTGCTAGGTTTCGCACTGATTTCAAACCCTTTATCAAAAAGTCCTAAGCTCTGAACATTCATCGTTCTACCGATAAACAAATGCATCACATAATTATTAAAATAAAAAATTTGAGCCCTTAAAAAATTCCACGCCCCAAAGTTAAAAACAGATTTCATCTTTCGATGGCTATACTGTAGTTTGGGTGTCCAGCTTACTCTAGTTAAAAAAAGTAGCAATGCAATAAAATGGTTAGATAAAGTACCGACTGCCAATGCCCAGTATCGGAATTTAAGAATAGCAAGAGTAATAGCAATTACATAGCTCACGATGGTGGAGATTGCGCTTATTCCTGCAAGTGTCTTATGTTCAATATTCCGTTTTAATAATGCTCCAAATACCCCAGTGAAACTTGTGATAATAAATACGAACGATAACACTCTGATAACTTGCTCACTGTCAGGAGAGTTGAAAAACTTGGAAATTATCTGAGCACTAAATAAGGTTGATGCGAATAAAATTAATGAAATTATCAGATTCACTGTGAAAACTGAGTTTACAGTTTCTTCGTCTGCGTCATCCATTTGGATAATTGCATTTAAAAAACCAAAATCACTTATTGTATTGGCGTAGCTTATTATAATCATTCCTGTGGCCATTACACCAAAATCATATGGATCTAATATTCGCGCGAGAAATATAGAAACAATTATTGTAATTATTTGAACAGCGCCTTTTAAAGCAGAATTCCAAAACAAAGCTTCTTTAGTTTTTGCTCCCCAATTACTCATTATACTCACCTTTGATTCATGGATACTTTCAAAACTAGTTTCAAGAATCTGATGATAAATAGCCACAAAAATACTGAGAAATCCCTCTTGACATTTTTGCAAGTATAGTTGCTAAAGGCAAAACAATTAAAAAAGATAAGAGAATTTGGTAATACATAGAGTC
>JAKSBL010000085.1 GCA_022361115.1 Spirochaetota bacterium
ATGAAATCAAAGGGTTATCTGTATCCAGTGTTGAGGTCGCTGACCGGGCTGGAGAATTAATCAATCAAATCGTTCCGCATATTATTAAAACAGCAGATATGGTTCAGGAAATCGCCAGTGCCTCCCGGGAACAGAAATCAGGCATGAGCCAGTTATCCAGTGCAGCCACTCAGCAGGAACAGGTCACCCAGATGGTTAGCGCCAATTCTGAAGAGCTGGCATCTACTGCTGAAGAAATGGCTTCTCAGTCTCAGAATCTATTGGAACTGGTCAGTATGTTTCAGGTCTCAGATGAGCATCAAACTCCTGAAAGAAAAAAGGTTGTAAAAAATAAAACCAAACAGATTAAGAAGCAATCATTAGCAGCACCAGTTATGGAAAAAAAAGCAATTCCTCCACAGACTACACAGACTAAACAAGGAGAAGAAAAAGAAAACAAAAAAACAGATGATGATGTGGATGCTTCTGAAGGCTATATTGAATTATAGAAATAGACTACCATAATTTTAGAAATTAAGGAGAAGGTCATGAAATTGAAAATTGGTTTGAAAATGATGTTATTATTTGCGGTAATCATGCTGATTATGATCGGGATTGGTTTTTTTTCCTATTATGAAATGAAACTGCTCACCAATCAGACTATCAAGCTATACCGGCACCCTTTTGCTGTAAGCAATGCGGTCCTGGAAATTGAGGGAAAAATTACAGCCATGCACAGGTCTATGAAGGATGTAGCACTGGCACAGAATAACTCAGAAATTGAACAGGCAGCCCGGGTAGTGGATCAGCTGGAAGCAGAAGCTTTTGATAAATTTACTATTTTAGAAGAAAGGTTTCTAGGAGATCCAAAAATGGTTTCTGATGCCAAATCTCTCTTTACAGATTGGAAAAATATCCGACAAAAGGTAATCGATCATATGAAAAACGGCAACCGACTGGAAGCCGGTTCTATCACAAAAAACGAAGGGGTGGAACATCTGGCTAATTTAATGATAAAAATGAAGGCCCTAAAGGATTTTGCCTATTCCAAAGCTGATGAATTTATGGCTACTTCCAATAGAACCAGCACTTTTACCCTTCAGGCATTAGCCGGCATAATCGGGGTAGCTATATTGTTTATCATAGTGATTGGCTGGTTTTACAGCCGTTCCCTCACCATACCATTAAATGAATTTGTCAGAATATTCGGAATTGCCTCATCCAGAGATCTTACCAATCAGGCCAGTGATAAACTGACCAGAAGAGGAGATGAAATCGGAGATCTGGCCGTTTCCTTAAATCAGTTTCTGGATAATCTTAATGAAATCTTTTCTAAGATGCAGGATTCGTCAAACAGTGTTTTGAATGGAGCCAATCAGGTTTCTGATGCTGCCCAGTCCCTGTCTCAAGGTTCCAGTCAACTGGCTTCCAGTGTAGAAGAAATGGGGGCTAGTATCGAAGAAATGGAATCCACCATTGACCAGAATGCTGAGAATGCAAATGAAGGGGAGAAAATTGCCACCAATGCTGCAAATGATGCTCGTGATGGCGGTGAAGCAGTAAATAAAACAGTGGATTCTATGAAAAAAATTGCGGATACTATTAATATTATTGCGGAAATCGCCAACAACACCAATATGCTGGCATTAAATGCTGCGATTGAAGCAGCACGAGCTGGTGAACATGGAGAAGGATTTGCTGTCGTTGCCACTGAGGTCAGAAAACTGGCAGAACGGACTATTAAAGCTGCGGATGAAATCAAAGGGTTATCTGTATCCAGTGTTGAGGTCGCTGACCGGGCTGGAGAATTAATCAATCAAATCGTTCCGCATATTATTAAAACAGCAGATATGGTCCAGGAAATCGCCAGTGCCTCCCGGGAACAGAAATCAGGTATGGGCCAGCTATCCAATGCAGCTACTCAGCAGGAACAAGTCACCCAGATGGTCAGTGCTAATTCTGAAGAGCTGGCATCTACTGCTGAAGAGATGGCTTCTCAGGCCCAGCAAATGCAAGATTTGATTGATACTTTTAAAATTTCTGTGGAAAACATTCATCAAACCAATAACAACCAGAGCTTAAAGAAAATAACCAGAAAATCTCCAGCTGTGACGAAAGACCTCTCTGTAAAGGTGAAGAAAGTTGAAGAAAACAATTCACAGCAGAGAAAAATTGAAATGGAAACAAAAATTGATGATGTAGCAGGCAATAATGAGTATATTGAATTATAATATGAACAGATCAAATAATTATTAACTTTATTGTTACCATAAGGGAGCAGATTATGAAAAATAAATTGATGAACAAATATGTCACTTTTCAGCTAGGGGAAACCATGTTTGCAGTTGAAGTACTAAAAACACGGGAAATTGTTGAATACGGCAGGATTACCCCGGTTCCGGAAGCACCAGAATTTATCGAAGGAGTCATTAATCTCAGGGGATCGGTAGTGCCGGTTGTTGATTTAACCATGAAGTTTTTTAAAAGAAAATCAACAATAGACGAAAATACCAGTATTATGATTGCCGAACCTCATATTGACAGTAAACAAGCCTTGATGGGACTGATAGTAGACACAGTAAAAGATGTAATTGAGGTTAAAGATGAGCAGCTGGAACCGCCTCCCCGCTATGGATCCCAATTAAAAGCCGAATATCTGTTAAATGTTATTTCACAAAAGGATCATTTTATTATGATTTTGGATATTGATAAAGTTCTTTCGGCAATAAACATTGAAGAAGGACAGCTGGAGTCCATGAGAGTTGCATCAGCAGGAGAAGAAAAACAACAAGCGGGTGACTAGAATGCTGAATAGAACGATTACTGCAATTGATGATAATCCCACTATTCTTCTGATGCTTAAAAATTTTCTGGAATCAGTGGAATTTGAAGTTATTCCTTATGAGAATCCTTTAGAAGCACTGGAGTTTATTGAATCTGAACCACCTGATTTAATTATCTGCGATATTGATATGCCTGAACTCAATGGTTTTGAGGTACACCAAAAACTACAGGAAAAGCCACAGTTAAAAATGATTCCTTTTGTATTTCTAACTGCTTTGGATGATGATGAGAATATCATACATGGAAAAGAAATCGGAGCAGATGATTATATAACCAAACCTTTTAAGAGAGAAACTCTTATCGCCGCAATACGGGGTAAATTGAAACGGCTCACCGATTTTAAGCAGTCCCAGCATACAGAAATTGAAAAATTTAAAAAAGAGATTATCAGTATCCTTCTGCATGAACTCCGTACCCCTTTAACTGTCATCCATGGATTCACCTCTTTGCTAGTGGACAGCAATATAGATATAGTCAAGACCCAGCAGCTGTTAAACAACATAAAATCTGGAGGTGATCGTTTAAAGAAATTAATCAGCGACATTGAACAGATAACTTCCTTAGAGAACAATTTATATACAGAAAAGATGGTTGAATTTCAATTAAACCAGTTAATGCAGCAGATTATTCGAATCAAAAAGGAAGAAATTGAAACCAAAAAGTTACAGCTCTTTGTGTCTATTTCTGAAGAGCTATCGCCCTTAACAGGTTACTGGATGATGCTGGAAGATGGTATCAATCGGATCATGGATAATGCAATAAAATATAATAAAGAAGAAGAGTCGATCAACATCCGTCTTCATGAAGAAGACAAGTCAATCATTCTTGAAATCAGCGATACTGGTTTAGGTATTCCAGAAGAGCACCAGGATAAAATTTTTAATAAATTTTATCAGGTTGACCGGCAGCTCAATGAACAGCAGGGAATGGGTCTGGGCTTAACTATTGCAGAAAAGTCCATTCAAATTAACAAAGGATCTATAGAACTGAAAAGTGAAGTGGGAATAGGGACGACTATCAAAATCACTTTTCCGCTAAATAATTAAAAAAGCGGTTTTGATAAAATGAACAGCATAGTGTTACTTCAATTGAATAACTGTTTCTTGAAGTAAAAATAAATCGGTTTAAAAATTGAGAAAATCTATCCTGATTTGTAAATCTTTTGTTTGTTTTACTTGCTGTTCGTCAGGCGAGACTTAAGAGTGATGAGTCTGGAGTCTAATAATTATATATCTATACAATACATCAAATAACCTTTCTTTACCAATTCTCAACAACATGATATTCTTTATAAAGAGTTTTCACAAATTGCGTACAACAAAAAGTTATGTGCAATATTTTTTAACAATTTGATTATTTGCAGAGAGATTTTTAAAATAAAGGATAATATTATGAAGATAAATCAAGTTTCATTTGGCTTCACCACTGATAAGGTGCAGGAAACAAAAGAGTTCTATGAAAAATACCTGGGGGCAACCACTATATTTGAAATGGAGGGTTATGTAAACTTAAAATTTGGAGATAGTTCTACTATATTGGGAATTGAGGCTCCTCAAAGCCCGGAGGATAAACCAACAGATAGTACCGGACTGGGGCTTGGTATTACTGTAGATGATGTTGATCTGGCGTATGATGAAATAACCAGTAAAAAACTACAGATAGAAATGCCCCTTAAAGATCATCCCTGGGGCGAGCGGGGTTTTGGAATTAAGGACCCAAACGGACTTTTAATATACATTTATTCGATTACAGGTGAGCCTGCAGAAGAGTATAAAAAGTACATAAAAGAATAATAAACTTTTATTCATTAAGGATAATTAATTGTGAAGTGTTTTGGTGAATTGGGGGAAGAGGATCACAAAGATGATATGATCTTTTTTATCAAAAGCCCCTTTTTTTAAACTAAATTATTGAAATTTAAAGAGTTATGTGATAGATTCTTTAGAGTTAATACATTGTATATGAAAAACCAACTAAATAATTTATCAAATGGACTCCTGATATGAATAAAATCTTATCTATAGGCTTAATTTTCTTAGCTCTGTCTGCCTTTGCTGACAAAGATGACTGGGATGATTGGGATGACAGCCTCAACGGCTCTACTTTTTATGATTATAACCCTTATAATCCTTATA
>JAKSBL010000555.1 GCA_022361115.1 Spirochaetota bacterium
AACAGTAGTGAAAGTGATAATAAGAGTAGAGATACTAGTGATAATAAAACTCCCAGACAGGAGAGAAGAGAACAGCGTCGTCAGGCCCGTGACCAAAGACGGCAGAGAAGGCAGCAGGCTCGTCAATCTCGTCAGCAAAGAAAAAAAATTGAAGGATATGCTAAGAAGCAGATTAAAAATGATCCTGCTAGACAACAAATAGAGTTGGATAAGCAAAAGATCATTGAACCTGACTCAACACAATATCCAAGAGCTAAACTGCATGACATAAATCTGCCAAAACAAGATCCAAAAATGGAAATTACTACTCCTGAGTTAATTGCTAATAAAACTGATAATCAAAATGTGAAAGATCCATATGCAATGACAAGGAAAAATAATGTCAATACTCATGCAGAATATAACGGTGGTGATTTTATTAATCAAGCTGAATTTGATAGAGATTTAAATACTCCTGATACACCAGAAATCTATCCTCGAACCTATGAGGATGATTACCTTAAAGTCAGAAAAGATAAAAACCATGATCTTTTTCTTACAGTTTTAAATAAAGGCAAAGGATGGGATAAAGGATATGGATTATTTGATTCTCATAAAGATGGTCAATGGAATGAAATGGTAGATAATGCACAAGACTCTAATAATGAAGATGCTACTACCATTTATACAAAAAATGATGGATCTCAAGTAACAACAATTGGACTAAATGCTGAATTTGGAATAAGTGATAAACTCAAGTTTGCTTCAAATATGTCACCTGAAATTATTGATAAATTGTATCAGACAGATGATGAGAAGAATTTATATGTTAAGCAAAAAGAAGAGTTTGAGAAAAAAATTGAAAATCAGTTCTCAGATTTAGGAGAAAGACAAGCAGATTTATCACAAGAAGTAAATGACATAAATGATGAGATATTAGAATTAACGGGTAGTGGAGAAACAGAATTGACACCAGAACAAAAGAAAGAATTTTTTGTGAAAATAGCATCTACTTTTGCTGGATATCCATATGACTTGGATGGTAATAATCAGGGGCGAGGATTTAATGAAAGTTTTGTAAATTCAAATAAAGAACTTGTGTGTACCAGTTATGTAGAAAATGTATTAAGAGTAGCTGATGATTTAGGAACACTACAATCTGATAAAAACAAAAGTAATGGAGTTGCTATTGCAGAAGAATTTGGATTGACATCAGAGGGAATAAAAAATCCATCAGATGTAGAAAACTTAGATACCAATAATGTTTATGCAGTGACATTTTTTAAGAAAGATTTTAAATGTGGTAATTATCAGGAAGTTGAAGATAATCCAGATACTGCAGTAAATGAAGAGAAAAAGAAATTTGAAAATGCCAGCTGGTTTGATGAAGACAAAAAAGATCAATATATTGTAACGGAAGGTGAAGGCGAGAATAAAACTGAATATGGTACAGAGCATACTGGATTTTTAGTATACGATAATGATCAAGAAACAAAGGGGTGGAAGATAATTCATCAACATAGTGGGAAAAACTTAGAAAAGTTTGAAAACCATAGATATAATAATGATGATAAGTATCGTTTTAAGGTATATAAAATTTATGACTAAATAAAATCGGAGTTATTAATGAAAATTAAATATATTTTATTATTATTTTTTTCATGTTTTATTCTATTTAGTAACAGTATTAAAAAAACAGATATATTTAAAGATGGATCATATATTACTAAATTAATAAATGAAGAAGAACTTGAGCCTTTTAAAAAAGAATTTGAAAAGTATCATGTTAACTCTCATACTAGCAATGGTAAAACATTGTTAATGGAAGCTGCTAGAGTAAAAGCATATGATATAGCAAAATATCTTATTGAAAATAATGCTGATATTAATTTGCAGGATAAGCAAGGAAATTCTGCATTAGTATATGCTATTGAAAGAGGAAGAGATGAAATTGCTTTATTATTATTGGAAAATGGAGCTGATATTAAATTAAAAGCAAAGTCTAAAAAAATCTTTGTTATGGCTTGTGAAAATGGTGATACTGAAGTTTTAAAAAAACTTATTGATAAAGGTCTTAAAATTAAAGAATATGATGATCATGGAAGAAATGGCTTAATGGTCGCATTATATAATAATCGAAGGGATGACTTTGTTGAATACTTATGTTCGTTAGGAATTAATGTTAATGAAAAGGATGATAGCGGGGATACACCATTATTAATGATTTCCCGATTTGCACATGCCGAAGATTATATGGAAATATTACTGAAATATGGAGCAGATCCTAATATTAAAGATAAAAAAGGTAAAACTGCTTTGGATTATTCAGCTATGAAACAATCAGGTGATGAAATATATGTATTACAAAAACATGGAGCTAAACTCTCTACTGAACTTCCATAGATTTAAGTAAGTAAGCTTCGGAACATCAGCCGAGGTCAGAACCAAGAGAACTGAAACAAAAAGTTCTAAAATTTGAGAACACAACAAAAGATGGTAACCCCTGAAATCCGCTTTATTACACTTTATATGACAATACCCTCCATGGCCATAATGTTAGTAAGTTTATGAGTGATTTAGCAAACAAACAAAAACACTTA
>JAKSBL010000092.1 GCA_022361115.1 Spirochaetota bacterium
TGATAATAAACCGCCTGAGAAAAATCTATTTGATAACTATTGCTATCATCTGTATCAAAAAAAACAGCATTTAAGACAGGAGCATTTTCATCAGACGAATTATCACTAGTAGCACTAACCGCTTGTATAATCTTATAGGTATCCAATACCGCATTATATTGATAAAACTGTGCATCCGTTAGCTCCCAGGTTCCCACTAACTTTAAGTCATCAACGATTGTACCACAATTATTCAATGAAAAGAGGATTAGAACGATGAAAAATCCTATTAGATATTTAGACTTATCCAACATGGGCAGGATTTTGACTAATTTTTTCAACAGCTTTTTTTACAATTGCAGAAACTTTTTCTTTAAATGCACCATCATGTAATTTTTGTGCATAAATAACACCAGTAAATGATGAACGATAACTTGGTTGTAATTGATTGAGTGCAAGAGCCATCATATCCATAATACACTCTTCGCATCGACAGACTGTCTGATACTCTTCTTTATTTAATTGTTTTTCTAGTTCTTCCATTACAACTTCTTCTGTTTCATTGACTAAAATGCTAAAGTCGTACTTATCTTTTAGTCCCATATTATTGCTCCTAATTGTCCAAAATCACAGAGATCATCATCTTCTGCTCATTAAGGAAAAGCCCGCCTCAATAAAAAACCTGATCTCAAGTAATTGTGTTATCATCCTCAACAAGATGATTATGATAATTCTAAACTAATTCAGTTATATTTTCAACGACATTTTCATTTAAATTACAAAGGAAAAATATAAACTAATAATCTATAAAAACTCTTGTTCGTATTTTTCCCGAACTCTTTTTAAAAGATCCAGATACATATCTATTCCCTGATCTACATCAATTGTACATATTTCTTTTTCTAATTGTAATTGGATTGGTTTGTTAGCAAATTGCGCCTGGTGGATAAAATATGGCCGTATAACATCCTCAATATATTGTGATATTTCTTCTTTACTTTTGTGGCTAATCAGTATCATTGCTCCTGTTTCACAACACAAAGGGGCTAATATAAAGTTCTGTGGGAGTTTTTTAGATAATTTTGAAATTGCCTGCATCATCATTTTTTTGTTTTTTTTATAGGAACGATTTTCAGAATATTTTATATCAATTATCTGGATAATTGCAACATATAAATCCAAATGGTTTTGAAGACAGTAATTTATTTCTATATCGATTTTATCCTTTGTAGGAAAAAGAATCTTTTCAATTCTGACCAGAACATGATACAATAGTTTTTTATTTCCCATCAAATAAAATGGTATGATAAACATAATTGCAGGAAGAAAAAATATAAAAATAATCTCAATGATGGTTTCCTGAATATTGCTAAAGAGATTCTGTAAATCAATGGCATACAATAATAGGGTAAAAATGGTAAAAATTGAAACAACAACTGCTATCATAAGAGAAACAGGAGTATACAATATTTGTTCAAATTGATCTTCATCAGAGTAATAATAATATTTTCTTTTTTGATATTGGGTTTCTGCTTCAATGGATTGAAAAACTGTATGTATAATTGAAATAATAAGATACATAAAACTAATTGTAAAAAAATTAAAAACCGAATAGTTTTTATTTATGTAAATATATCTTTCTATATTAATCCAATAAAAAACGAAATTAAATAAAATAACGATTATCAGATTAATAAAAAAGGATATAAAAATCAGATGCTTTACCAAAGCTTCTCTTAAAATTAAATTAAATTTACTGGAAAAATGTCTTCTTGCTGATGGCATAGTTTACCTACTCTTTTTTTATAATCACAAATGTAATATCGTCTTTTTGTTTATCTTTAAATCGATTCAACTCCACCATTAATTGCTGACCAATTTTTTCAGGTATGGCTTTGTTGCTGTTTTGAAAGAACTGGACTAACCCATGCAAATCAAATTGTTCATTCTCTTTATTTTTGATCTCTATCACTCCATCAGTAAAAATAAAAAGAATATCACCTGAATCTAAGCGGGATGTTTTCAACTCTGTACCATGGGAAATATCTTCCATCAACCCCAGCCAAATCCCTCTTGTCTTGATTTTCTTGATTTTGTTTTCCTTTTTGCGATAAACCAGCATATCTTCATGAGCTCCGGAAAATTGAAAAATACCACTAGGATAAAATTTAATAAAACAGGAAGTGATAAATTGATCAAGCAGGAGCCGATTTTGAATATTGTCAAACATAATTTTATTACAATGTACAATCAGTTTTTCTGGAGTAATATTTGGCCTGGAATGAATAATGGAACTGGCAGATGTTTGCAGCATCATCATTATTAACCCGGAAGTGACTCCATGCCCTGTTACATCTCCAATATTTACCCAAAAATTACCATCTGGAGCATTCAAAATATCATAATAATCTCCACCCACCTCTTCAGCAGGTTTCATATGAGCATAAATTTGATATCCCTGGATTTGATAATTTTTTGGCAAAATACCGGTTTGAATTCTTTCTGCAATGACCATTTCATTTTCTAATCGTTCTTTTTCTTTTTCTACAGCCTTGGATCGGATATTACTGATCAATACACCAGAAAAACTGCTTAAAGCAGGAATAAAACCTAAGTCCGTATCACTATAATCTTGATAAAGTTTATTTAAGATGATCAGGCCAAATAGTTGATTGTCAATTACAATCCGATGGGCTAAGAGTGCCCCAAAATTATTAGAAAAAGATTTTAAACGGCTTTTTAAAATATCCCGACTTTGATCATCCATGCTCCGTTTAATATTAACAGGAGATTCACTTTCTGAAACTAATTGAAAAACACTATCCTTTGCAGGGATAGGTGTCATCATAATCTTGCGAGTCACTTTATCTTGATCCTCTAATACTTTATCATGCACAAAAAA
>JAKSBL010000643.1 GCA_022361115.1 Spirochaetota bacterium
CCAACAGCAGAACAAACATTTTCTTTGGTTTTTGTGGGATAAATTGGCCCAACTCCAATATAATCAGCCCCTTCAGCAACAGCTTTTTCTGCCTGTTGCGGGTTATGGGTTGACACGCCGATTATTTTATCTTTTACCAGCCTGCGAACAGCCTGGACAGGAAGATCATCTTGTCCAATATGAACCCCATCAGCATCACATAACAGGGCAATATCGATAAAATCATTGATAATAAATAAAACGCCTTCTTCTCTGGTTAGTTTTCTTAGTTCACAACATTCTGTATAAATTTCTTTTAAACTTTTGGCAGTTGTTTTTTCGCGGTATTGTATGGTTTCCACTCCGCTGGCTATCATCTGCCTTACTACCTCAAGATTGCTTCTCCCCCGGGAAAATTTTTCTGCTGTAATCCCATACAAACCAGCAGGAATAAGAAGGGGAAATAAAATTTGCATGCTTTTTTCCAATTGATAGCATTCAAATCTCAGGGTTTCAATTTTTTTACTCAAAGGGTATTGGTCGATCATTTTCAAATTTTCTTCAATGGTTCTTAATCCCTCCTGTATCCGTTTGAAATTTGCAGTCACTAATTGTTTGGTCGTGTGTTTCTGATCTGCCTGAGAAGATTGAGAAATGGTTTTACCCAGATCCCTTTCAATATTTCTACAGTGAATAAAATGATTATCCAGATCTTTTAAAGATTTTCTCAAAGTATGCCTGAACTTCCGTAATGCCTGGGTAAACTCATAGTGATTAAAATGAAAACGGCAAAGATCTTCGATAACCCGGCACCCCTCTGCCGAACGATTAATATTGGCATCCAAAATTCGATAAATATTATCCATAAAATTCTCCCTGTTTTATCACCAGATAGCTCATCATAGCAGCAACTAGTTGAACTTTATGACTGTATAATTTTTCTCTTTGAACATCAGACTGAAAATCCCCTACAATATAGCTATTCCCTAACTGCTTAACCTGAATATTTTCAACTTCAAATCCTGCAATTCCACAGGCAGAAATAATCACCTTATTGGATGAAGCAAAGCTTTCCAAAAGCATTTTTTTTGCATCTGCCTGATCCAGCCCTTCCACAACAACATCACAATCGTAAAAAATTTCAGCAATATTGCTTCGGGTCAGTTCTATTTGAGCTAATTTAAGAGATAACAATGGATTGATCCGTTTCAGATTTTCTGCCAGAGTTTGAACCTTTGGCTTGCCAATTTGATCATAAAAATAAAACTGCCTGTTCAAATTAGAATGCTCAATCGAGTCATAATCTACCATCTGCAGCCAGTTGATGCCTGCTCTCACCAGATTATTAGCCACATTTGAACCAACCCCTCCGCAACCAGCTATACCTATCTTCATATTACCCCCTTATCTGGTCTTGAAAAATGGGTTGATAACCCTGATTATGAATAAACTGAAAGATCTCTGAAATCGATCTGGTATCTTCAATCTCAAATTGATTGGCTAAATTCTCAAAATTTTCTCTGTAGCCACCTACTGTTGTTTTTGATCCGGCAGAAAAACGGGTGATTCCCAGAGGCAAAAGTGCATTCCGTAAATCAGGCCCCTCTCTTGTAGAAAGGTTAATGCCGGCTCTTGGTAAAAATAACCGTAAAGCCAGAATAATTTGCACTAACTGTTGATCGGAAATCAACTGCAGCGGGATAAAATCATCAGCCAAAGGATGAATTCTGGGAACTGAAAAATGAATTTCCAGTCCAGGATATTTTTCGATCAAATACTTTCCATGTAATCCCAGAAAAAAGGCTTCTTTTTGATAATCTCCCAGGCCCAGCAGGGAACCTAAACTTATGGAAAAAAAACCGGCTTTAGCCCCTGCCTCTGGTGTATTCAGCCTCTTCAAATAATTCTTTTTTTGTCCGGATAGATGAACTTTTTCATAGATCTTTTGATCATATACTTCCTGGTAAATCGTTAAGTGATCAACTCCTGCTTGATTGAGAATTTGATATTGTTCCTGTTCCATGGGGAACATTTCTATTCCCACTGCAGAAAAGTATTGTTTACAAATTTTAACTGCTTCACAAAGATAATCCAGAGAAGTGATATTTGGAGACTCTCCAGTCAGTAAAAGTATTTGCTTCATTCCCGTTTGAGCAATGGCTTTAGCTTCACACTCTACTTCAGCCAGAGTCAATTTCTTTCTTGGAATAGGCTTACTATGATTAAACCCGCAATAAGTACAATGATTTTCACAATAGTTGGCTAAATAAAGGGGGATGTATAATGAGATGGTTTTGCCAAAATACTGACAGGTTAAGAAATGGGCTTTTTGTGCCATTTCCTCCAGATAAGGAATGGCTTTTTCACTTAACAGCAGCAAAAAATCAAGTGGACTCAGTTTTTCTTTAAGCAAGATTTGTTTGATTTGATCATGAGTGACTGCATGAAAAAAACGGGGAAAATCAAAGGTTTCATACTCTTTTATTTTGTCCAGAAAAGACATTATTTTACTCCTTCCTGTAAAAATCCAGTCAAAGGAGACGAGGCAGAAGCTGTTCTCTGCACTGCTGCCATTTTAGCTAGAAAAGCGGTTTGGCCTGCTTCCACAGCTAAAGAAAAAGCCCGTCCCATAGTAACTGGATCTGCAGCAGTTGCAATAGCAGTGTTGACTAAGACTGCATCTGCTCCCATTTCCATTGCCTGGGCAGCATGAGAGGGTTTACCTAATCCAGCATCAACAATTACCGGCAGTTTTGAGTATTCCAGGATCATCTCAATAAGATCTTTACACCGTAAACCTTGATTAGATCCAATTGGCGCTGCTAACGGCATAATTGCTGCTGCTCCGGCATTTTCCAGTTTTTTTACCAGACAAACATCCGGAGACACATAAGGCAAGACAATGTATCCCTCATTTGCCAGTACTTCAACAGC
>JAKSBL010000661.1 GCA_022361115.1 Spirochaetota bacterium
CATGATTTTAACAATGTTTTAGGGGGGGTTGTTGGAACCGTATCCATTTTGAAACATCTTATTGGTGATAATAAGACGAGTACAGACAAATTATTATCATTGATCAAAACTATTGAGGATTCCAGTGAAAAAGCAACTTTAATGGTTCAAAAACTATTAACTTTATCCAGGAAACAAGACTTGAAGTTTAGTGCCTGTGATTTGAATATATCAATCAAGCATGTAGTAGATATTTGTCTGCATAGTTTTGATAAATCTATCATCTTAAATACAGAATATTATCCAAAACAGGCAATTGCCTATGTCGATTCAACTCAAATAGAACAGGTAATACTCAATCTGTGCATCAATGCTGCCCAGGCTATGACCATTATGCAGCCAACAGGGGCAAAACAGGGTGGAACCATATCAATTCTTCTGACTCAATTAGATTGGAAAGAGAAATTTAAAAACAAGCAATCAGAGGTAAGTAACTCTCTTTTTTGGTGTATTACTGTTCAAGATACTGGAGTTGGAATGGATAAAGAAACAGCAGTCAAGATTTTTGATCCTTTTTTTACCACAAAGAAAAAACATAAAGGAACAGGCTTGGGATTAGCGACCGTGTTCAATATTGTATACCAGCATCATGGTTTCATTGATGTCTATTCAGAACCAGGAATTGGCAGTACATTTAATGTTTATTTGCCAATACAAGAAAAAAATATTGAGTCACTAGAAGGGGAAAAAAACAAGGTACAGGAAAGCCGTTTTCAAGGTGAGGGAGTTTTTTTAGTAGTAGATGATGAAGAAGTCATGAGAAATACAGCGGCTTTGATTTTAGAGGATTGTGGTTTTTCTGTAATTGCTGCAGCAGATGGAGAAGAGGGGCTTCAGTATTTTTTAAAAAACCATCATGAAATAAAAGGGGTTTTACTGGATCTTTTTATGCCTAAAAAAACAGGGGATGAAGTTTATTTGGAGATGAAAAAAATAGATCCGGAAATTCCAATCATAATGACTACTGGATTTACCCAACATGAAAAATTAGATAAGTTAAAAAAGAAAGGGGCTGAATTTATTATACAGAAGCCGTTTACTTATAAAAAACTGGTTGAAATTCTAAGTGGTTTTTTTGAGGAATAGGCAAGTAACAGGGGGTTGAAAATTTGATTGAAAAGAAAAATCCGACAGATTAAAACTGCCGGATTTTATGATGTTTCGTTTAACCGATTGCCAGAGTTCCTGTTTCACCGGTTCTGATTCTTATGCATTCGCAGAGATCCATTACAAAGATTTTACCATCTCCAATTTTTCCGCTTTTTGCCCCCTTTAAAATTGCTTCAATGGTAGGTTTAACAAAATTTTCATTAACAGCAATTTCCAAACGAGTTTTTTTCAGTAAATTAACTTCTTCCATATTGCCTCGGTAGGTTTCAATATAACCTTTCTGACGTCCGCAGCCAATAGCTGGAGAGACAGTCATTTTATTTACATTGGCATCTGTCAATTGTTGTTTCACCTCCTCTAGTGCATGTGGTTGAATTAAAGCGATGATCAGTTTCATGTTTTTCTCCTTAACTACTCAATTATTTGAAATCCAGAATATGCTTCCATTCCATGTTCTCCAATATCTAAACCTTTTCTTTCCTCTTCCTTGGTCACTCTTAAACCAACAGTTGATTTTATCAAACCAAAAAGGATAGCAGAACTAATAAGAACCCAGAAGGCAACTGCTAAAACACCAATAAGTTGAATTCCTAACTGGCTAAAACCTCCTCCATAAAATAATCCATTAACAGGTCCATAACCGGCAGCTTCTGCATAGCTGCTTTCTGCAAATAAACCAACAGCCAGGGTTCCAAAGGCTCCGCAAATACCATGAACACTAATTGCACCTACAGGATCATCAATTTTAAGTTTTTTATCAATAAATATCACAGCTGTTACCACTAAAATTCCTGAGATCATTCCTATTACCATTGCATTAATAGGTGAAACAACAGAACAGCCTGCGGTGATTCCAACTAATCCAGCTAAAGCACCATTTAATGACATCGAAGCGTCTGGTTTGCCGTCGATTACCCAGATTACAATCATTGCTGTAACAGCTCCTGCAGCAGCAGCTAAGTTAGTTGTTACTGCAATGTGTCCAATGTTTTCTGCAAATGCCAAGGTACTTCCGGCATTAAAACCAAACCAGCCTAACCAGAGGATAAATACTCCTAGTGATGCCAGGGGTATGTTATGTCCGTAAATAGCTTTTGCCTCTCCATTTACATATTTTCCACTTCTGGCGCCCAGAAATAGTGCCCCTACTAAAGCTGCCCAGCCACCAACGGAATGGACAACAGTGGATCCGGCAAAATCAATCATTCCTAATTGAGATAGCCATCCTCCACCCCAAATCCAATGGCCAGAAATCGGGTAAATAATACCGCTGATGACCACACTATAGATGAGATAACTGGTAAATTTAGTTCTTTCAGCCATGGCCCCAGAAACAATGGTGGCTGCTGTTGCTGCAAAAACTACCTGAAATAACCAGGAAGCATATTGAAAAAGGCCTTCATTGGAAAAGGTATTTGCACTGGTTAAGAAAAAATCACTCCAGCCAAATAATCCTAATTTACTGTTTCCATACATGAGTGCCCATCCAAGTGCAAAAAATGCAAGAGACCCGGCTGAAAAATCCATAAGGTTTTTCATGAGAATATTTGTAGCATTTTTAGCTCTGGTAAAGCCAGTTTCCACCATAGCAAATCCTGCTTGCATAAAAAATACCAGAACTGCTGCCAGAATAATCCAAATAAAATCTACTGCTGAGTAAGTATTTGAACTTTCTTGAGCTAATGCAGGAAATAAACTCATTAAAAGTAAAACACAAGTTAATAATTTTTTTTTCATACTTTCTCCTAATCTAAATGATGGTAAGTTTTTAGAAAATGGTTCACCATCAAATATTTGTTTTGTAATGATAATTGTGAGCAATTACCATGCCGATTTTTAAAAAATAGGAAAATGAAGGTTAAAAATAGTGAATAAACTTGTAAATTACTAAAATTGTATTGACAACTGCAATTTAAAAAATTATTTTAGAATAAAAGGATGGTACTAAATTACTTTGATTTGCTTTATTGATACAAAAATGTAGCAAAAAATAAAAATGAGAAAAGATGATACAAATTTGTACCGATTTAGAAATGATATCCTTAATTAAAGAATTATTGTTTATAAATAACTTTTTAATAATGGAAAAACAGTAAACTGAAGTAAAAATTACTGAAAATAATAACTAGTATAATTTTTTTTAATTAAATCAGGTAAAAAAAACTGTTTATTGATACATAATTGTATCAATAAAAAAATTAAGAATATAGTAAGCCTATGAATCAATTAACCTATAATGAACTTCTAGTATTAAATCATATCACTACAACAGTCTTACAAGAAGATAATTTAAAAAATGCAATACAGCAAATTTTGTTGATGATACAAAGGGAACTGAAATTTCAAAAAGGGGTTATTTCCATATATGATCGTCAAAAGCAGGAAGTTTTTCATGAAGCATATGATCATGAAATAGATCAAGATAAATTATCTTATCTTCCGGGGGAAGAAATAACAGGTGAAGTTTTTGAAACCGGTATGCCTATCATTATTCCAAATTTGGAAAAAGATTTTGCTTTTATTTGTGTACCTATTCAAATACGAAAAGTAATTTATGGTACCCTTTCTGTTCATTTTGAGAATATTGAAGGAAAAAATGATTTTTCTCATGAATTAATAATATTAAATCAGATTTCGCTAATTATAGGGGAAGTTGTTAAAAAGATTGCGGATCAACAGGAAATCGCAGATCTCAGAGAACAAATTGATCACCCCTTTAAATCTCAACATATTATTGGTAATTCTAGCAAAATGAAATTCGTGCTTGAGCAAATACAGACTGTAGCTAAGAGTAGTATTTCTGTATTAATTACTGGAGAAACAGGTACAGGGAAGGAATTGGTCGCTTCAGAAATACATTATTCCAGTAAACAAAAGGAAAAACCTTTTATTACTGTTAATTGTGGAGCATTACCTGAAGGGGTCATTGAGTCAGAACTTTTTGGACATAAAAAGGGTGCCTTTACTGGAGCTATAGATAATCGAATGGGTAAATTTGAAGCAGCCAACGGAGGAACTATTTTTTTAGATGAAATTGGAGAATTGTCACTTTCATTGCAGGTTAAACTACTCAGAGTTCTACAATCCAAGGAAGTGATTCGCTTAGGTGAAAATCAAGTAAGAAAGATTGATGTTCGTATTATTACTGCAACAAATAAAGATTTAGAAAAGGAGATAGCTAAAGGGAACTTTCGGGCAGATTTATACTATCGATTAAATGTTTTTCATATCTATTTACCTGCTTTACGTGAACGTGGTGCAGATATTATTCTGTTGGCAGATCTTTTTATACAAAAATTTTCAGTTCAATTAAAAAAGGATATTAAAAGGCTGGATACTCCGTCTATTGATATGTTAATGAGTTATCATTGGCCAGGTAATGTCAGGGAATTGGAAAACGTCATTGAACGGGCTTGCCTGCTCAGTTTTTCCGAAACCGAAGTCACCCCGGAGGACTTGCCCGATGAACTTACCCGAGATCCTTCTAGCGATGGTGGATCCGGCGCGACTGGAGGCCTACCCTCTCTGGCCGGGGTCTCTTTAGCTGAACTGGAAAAACAGGCTATCATAGAAACGCTCGCCCTGTGCAAGGGGAACAAGGCCGAAGCCTCCCGGCTTCTGGGGATCACGGAAAAGAGTGTATATAATAAGCTCAAAAAGTACGGTCTTTGATCTCATGATTGCCGGTGACGTAAGTATAATCGTCCTCCACCACACCCCCTGTCTGACCTCCGGGGCAGTGAATCGCTCCAGCTCAACATGCTCCACGGCACCTGGAGTCGCCAGGAAGCGTAGATAAACCAGGGTATAAAAAACCCGCCCTGGTAGCATTCGAATCAGGGAAGAAAGGGGGATCATGACTTGGGATCTCCGCATACACGGGGTCTGGGCCACGCCAAGGAGTCCTGTATGGTTCATGAATCTTAACCGAGTCACAACACCCCAACGATTACAATCTAGCGGCCAAAATTTCCTTTGCCAGTTCCCTTTGCAAAAGTAAGCTGTAAGAATGTCAGGTCACTCACGCTCTGCCTACACTCTTTCAGCCTTCACTCTCGTCGAAATTATGGTCGTCGTCACCATCATTGGTGTTTTGGCTTCACTGGCCTTGCCTGCCTTTGCCCGCGTTCAACAGGCGACTCGAATCACCCAGGTGGTGAATGATATCCAGCTTTATGAGCGGGCTATCCAACAGTATAACCTTGAGCTTGCCGAGTGGCCTTCCAACCAGCGCTGGCGGGAGGACTACCCAGGTGGCATGGAAGCTTACCTGCCCACGGAATTTGCCAAGAATTCTCCACTTCAGGGGGAATGGCGCTTACGGGTGACCAACCGCAGGCGTGAGGACCGCACCCGGGTATGGTTGGAAATTCGGTCTCGCGGTCGAAACAATCGCATCGTAGCCACCAACTATGAGCTGACCGAGATTGATAAGGCAATCGATGATGGAGATACCTCAACCGGGAACTTCCGGGTCATCAACCG
>JAKSBL010000098.1 GCA_022361115.1 Spirochaetota bacterium
AAGAAAATATTCTCCTTGAAGTGGCAAATAATATCATTCGCGGGTTGCTGTTAGGTTACTCCGGGCTGGAAATGAAAAAAATGAGTACCGGAATGTATAAAACCATTCCCGCGCTTATAAAAATCACTGGTTTTTTCAATTTTTTAAAGATGCTGCCGAGATTTGGCATCAATTATTCTTTTCCCGAAATCGGCACAGATGAATTTTTTATTTCCAATATCGCAGTGTTTCCTGCGTACCGGGGAAAAAAAATCGGTTTAAACCTGCTAAAGAAAGCAATTGAAATAGCACAGGAAAAACAGTTAAAAAAACTATCTCTTTATGTAGAGACAAATAATACCCATGCTATTGAAATCTATCGAAAGTTTGGTTTTGCAGAAACAGACAAAATTGACCTGCCGGAGAAATATCGTCAGCATCATATATATGGGTTCTGTAAAATGATCAAAAATATATCTTAAAAGGCAATCACTAATCCAGAATATTAGTATTCAGATCAATCCGTACCACTAAAATGCTTGAATATAAATGATTTAGTTATTGACTATTTTGCCGTTAAAACCGGAAAAATTGCCGCATTTGCTTTTTGCGGATTTACCTCGCTGCTTGATGAATAGAGATAAGAATAAATCTCTTTATCTGTGGGAATGCTTTTAATACTAATCCCATTTTCCCGGGAAGCAAAAGTTTTGACCAGGATAAAAAACTCTCTGGGCACTCTTTTTAGGTTAACCTCCAATTCAACATTGGTAAACCCGTCACTGGAAAAAATATCATGATTAAAATTGTCTGAGCGAAACAGGATATTTCCGCTGAAATCAATGATAAAAAATTGAAAAACATCATTTTTATTGCCGTATTTTTTCCCTGAAATAATGACAGATTTCAGTTTTTTGTTTTTAGTAATATTTTTATAATAAATCAGATGTGCCCAGCCGGTTGAATGGCCTCGCTTTAAATTTTTGAGCTGGTCAAAGTTTCCATCGTCCTGATAAAACAGAACCGCAGCATTATCCCGGCTGGAGACCTGAACCAGCTTGTTTTTCCGATTAATTTTTCCGGTAAAATCAGAAAAATTCTTTAAATCCGGCTGAAATTCCAGCAGTACCCTTTCTGATTCCAACTGGTATTTTGTTTCCAGGGGCTGCTCAAATTTTGCAAAACCTTCCAGAGAATCAAAAATCAAATAGCGCCACCATAAACGGTCATGTTTTTCAGCAATATGCTGATAAGACTGAAAGCCTCTGGTCAGTTTTCCATTATTTATTTCACTGTATAAATTATCTTTATCTTTAAATACACAAACCACATGATTTTTGGGATGGCTGGGAGCCAGCTGGATTGTCATAAACAAAGGGTGATACTGATTTTGCTCTAATAAATAAAAGGTTAAATTTGTCATCTCAGCACAGTTGCCTGACCGTAAGCGGTATACTTCTTCCGGAGGATTAAACTCATTAATTCCATATTTGCTGACATATTTGATATTACTTTGCACCCATTCTGCGATTTTTTCAGGGGTATTCAATTCCTTGGCTAGATTGGTCAACTCTTTTTCACTGCAAAAAAGACAGACGCTGATGGTGAAAAGAAAAATGATACTAAAAGATTTAAAAAATTTCATTTGTTATCCTTATTACAATATTTATCTTCCTAATACAATAACATATCTTTGCAGATTGTTATAAAAAATTTAACAAAAATTCTTATAAGCCCGGTGATATAAATTTTTTAGTGTGCCTCATAGCTCAAGAGGTACACAGATTTTGACAGATGAACACAGAAACACCCGGTTTGGTATTTTCTTTGGGTTATCAGTTTTGGTAATCCAATCAGCACTACTTTTTTGTGTTATCAAATTTTAGAACTTTTTATTTCAATTCTCTTGATTCTGGTCCTGGCTCAGGATTCGGAGAGTTAGTGCTATCACTTTTTCCTGCCGAATGTTTCCCAAGTATATAACCAATAACTGTTCCAAAAAGTCCAATTATTGGTGCAATCTGTTTTTCAGTATATCCAGCAACTACAAGAAATAAGGAAGATATTATGATTAAAGGGGTAATATACACTTTTAATATATCAACAGTAATTTTTAATTTAAATATAACAACTGTAATTAAAACAAAGTATAGCAACCCAAAAATGGATAATCCTAGAATTATAGGAGGCATTACATTTTCATACCAGCTTTTAGATAAATTAAAGTCCTTGTCTTCATTGGCTGAAGATGTTAAAGATTTTCTTTCTTCACGTAACTTGTCAATTTCTTCTTTTATCTTATCAGGACTTTTACTATCTTGAGAGGTAATAAATGAACAAGAAAGAATAATAAAGATAAAAATAAAAAACATTTTTCTTAATTTCATAGGAACTAACTCCTTTTATTCATTTTTCAATTTCTTCTATTCTCTTTTCTAATTTAAGTATATATTGATATTGCAATTCTAGCTGATCTTCAACAGAAGCTAATCTTTTACTTAGCTCCAGAATCATATTGTAAAGTTCTTTATTACTATAAATATATCCTGGTGCTTCAGGATACATGTAAGGAGATTCACTACCAAAATATAACTGCTCAGGAAAAATATGATCATCTCCATATATTTTATACTGGTCTAGTAATAGTTTTAGTTTTTTTATTTTTTCATTCGATATATTCGGAATGTCTGTTTTA
>JAKSBL010000174.1 GCA_022361115.1 Spirochaetota bacterium
TAATCCACACCTCGTCCCCCTCTTGCCACCATTTCATAAAGGGCACTCCAATTGCCATCTTTTTTATATACCTTTAGATTATTAGCTTCCCATACTTTAACATCATACCATTTTGTGCCAAATCCGCCTGCTTTATTCAATGCTCGGAAATCATTAAGAGTTTTCACATTATTGTATATTTCCTGGCTCCCTTTTGGGATGAAAAGAACTCGATGTCCGATTAATGCATTGGTTAACCCAACTTCAACAGGTACATACATTTTATCCCGATCAGGATTTTGCACAAACCAGTGTATATCAATTTCTCCTGTTTCAAGCATTTTAATTATTCTGGTTTGTGGAATATCTCTCAAAACTTTGAGGCGGACCTTATGGCCATTAGCTTCTAAGGCTTTTTCTAAAAGTTCATGATAATACTTGTGCGTATTATCATTAAAAGAAACAATAGATAAGACGATAGTTTTTGCCTGAAGGGCAAATACTACTACTAAGCAGAATAAAATCATCAGTATTTTTTTAGATTTCATAATTACCTCCTTAAATAATTATAGCTAAGTCAAGGAGTTCTTGCAACAATAAATTTTAATTTGGTTTTTATTGCTTTATTGTGGATGGATATTTAATAATAAACAGTCGTTTACTAATAAAACTGACTTAAATTTGAAAAAAACAGCTTTACATGAGACCCAGGCTAATTACTTTTTCTCTTCATCCGCTATATCTTCATAATAAATCACTTCATCTTCTTGAGCCGGATCTGGAGTCTGTTGAAAAGAGACATGGGTTACTTTTTGCTGAAAATATTTTGTTAACCAGACTGCATACACTTTTCGAGAAAAAGGGATGATCAGCGAAAAACCTGCCAAATCGGTGATAAATCCAGGTGTTAGTAAAAGGACTCCGCCTATTAAAACCAAAACCCCTTCAACCATTTCCCTGCCTGGAATTTGTCCCTGGCGCAAACCATTTTGAATTTTGCCAATAATTTTAAATCCCTGGGATCTGGCAAAATAACTACCCAGTAAAGCCGTAATAACGATAATACCAATTGTATACAACAAGCCGATATTCTGACCAACTTGAATAATGAGGTAGATTTCAGCAATTGGCACTAAGGCAAAAAGAAAAAACAGTTTATAAAACATAACAGACTTTCCTTGTTTTTTTTTAATATAATGATAAATGGGATGAAAAAGAATTATTTTACATTTATTCTACTTCATTATATCAGGAAAAATTAGTATTGTCATAGTGAAACTGTGTTTTCTATGGTATTATCATTGCAATGAAAAAAACCATTTTAGTATACCTATTGACTGCTATTTCTCTATTGTTTCTCACTTCTTGTCAGGACACAGTACGAATCAATATTATTGGCTATCCGAAATTAAAAGAATTTGAAATCAAACTGAATCATCAAGCTCAATTAATAATCAATGGAAAAGAGCAGAAAGCAAAACAGTTAGTTGTTTATCCGAAAGAGTTAATGATTCAATTAGCTAGCGGAATTGTTTACCCTGTAATAAAAGTAAAAATTAATAATAATGAAGATCTTGTATTTAAGAGTCACTTGGGAGATCAGTTATATACTGGAAATTTTGAAATTTATAATAAACAGGGGCAATTATCAATCATTAACATTGTTAATATTGATGAATATTTTGCTTCTGTATTAGGTGCTGAAATGGGCGACTCTTTTCCGCAGGAAGCCTTAAAAGCCCAAGCCATTGCTTTAAAAAGCTATTATTATAGGAGAAAAAAACAATATCTAGACCAGAATTTTGATATTAATAATGCTGATGGCCGGGACATGGTTTACCGGGGAAAAGAATTTGCAACTCCTCTTATGCATAAAATCATAAAAATGACCAAAAACCAGTTTTTGTTTACCGACACCCAGGACTTAGCCCTGCCTTTATTTCATTCCACCTCTTGCGGAGTTATCCTAAAGGATATTGTACTCACTTCTACTCGTGACCAGGAGTATGAATCCTATATTTTAACAGACGATCTTGACACGAAGGGATTACCGCTTTCCCAAAAATCTCCTTATTATCGTTTTGAAGCTCAACTCAGTCAAGACCAACTCCAGATGATTCTGCAGCCTTTGGTTGAAAAAAAAAGTATCACCAACATTAAATTAGAATATTTTCCCCAGACCGATTGTGTTAATTTCATGGGATTTACTTTTGCAGATCAGTCTGTTTACTGGTTAAAGGGTTACCAGTTTTTATCAATGGCCCAAAGGAGAGGTTTTCATAATTTACGTTCGATTTGTTTTCAGTTAAAAAAAGTGCAAAATGATTATTTTTTTAAAGGCTTGGGATTTGGTCATTTTTGTGGAATGAGTCAATTTTCAGCTAAACAACTGGCTTTAACTGGTGCAACTGATCAGGAAATACTCAATAAATACTATCCTGATTTTACACTAAAAAAATTAAATCCCTTAACACGCATATATTTCAATCTTTTTTATTGATCATAACAATAATATTCTGCTATAATGTTATAGTTTTTAATGTTTCATTAAGACTTCATTAAAACAATAGAAAGGAACCTGGCTGATCACAAACAGTCGTTTGCTGCTCGCCTCTGGGTTCTGAAAGGCCTAATCACCTTCCTAGAAAGTGGCTTTTAATATAAGTAAAAAACTGGAGAACTAAATGTTTAACAACAAAAAGTATTGGATCACTCAATTCGTGCTGTTTGTCCTTTTCCTGGTTTCAGGATTTTTTATTGGAAAAGAAAATTATTCTAATGGGTTGAGACTTTTAACCAGAGTAATGTTGCCGGTATTAGGTATGGGGTATATCATTCCTTTTATTCTAACAGGGATCCCTGCACTTATCCGAAAGGCTCTTAAAAAGAAAAGTAATTTTGCTGATTCCATGCTTTTTGGCTCATTATTAGTATTAATTTTGGTATCCTTCATTGCTCGATCAAAATTAAATAGCAGTTTAGTTGGCTTGATCAGTATCCTTTTTGCGTTATTTATGATCCTGCATTCTATTTTTATGAATTCTACCGGCTTTTTCTTTCATAAGATCATTATTTGGATTTTGGAAAAGCTATTTAATATTAAAATCCTTTCTATGGATCAATTTAAAAATTTGCAATCTCCTGAAGAGATAAAAAATTTATCTGAACCTGAAAGCAAAAAAATAAATTTGCCTCCTTTTGTTCATCAGCTATTAAAATTAAAATCCGCTGTTTTTTATTTTCTTAAAAAGCATTGGAAGCCATTCATTGCAGCAGTCGGCATTTTATTAATACTTACCGCTTGTGTCACCGTTGGAATGCCTGTAGCAAAAAAAATGATCAATCAGAACACAGCGACCATAAAATCGATTTCACCAGAAGGATTGACATCCTCCAATATAATCGAAATTATTTATAATGATGATATTGAGTTTATTAATCCAGAGCAGCCTGGTGAAGTTCTTTCCATTTCACCTCCTTTAAAAGGGATTTATAAAATTGAAGGGAGAACTCTCCAGTTTATACCAGATGAAAAATTTCCTGATTCCACTCAATTTCAAGTAAAAATAAATGGAACCCTCTTACAATCTCCCAATAAAAATCGGGTAGAAAGCCGGAAGTTTGAATTTCATACTACTATGTTTGCGGTCACATCAAGTAACTTTTATTATATTATGGATGAAGTTTCAGGACAACCCTCAGAATTAGTTGGCGAGATTGTTTTTTCTTTAGATGTGGATTTTAACACTTTGAGTGAACGGATAGCGGTCAGTGTTGATAAAAAAACAGACCTGCCCACTCAGATTGAGTCATCCAACCGGAGAAATGTAATCTATTTAAACATCAAAGGCTTTGAGCAAAAACTGGATGACCAGGTTATCAAATTAACAATTAAAAATGGGGTTATGCCTTTATCCGGGACTTTGGGACTCGTTAAAGACTATATCAAAACCGTTGCTTTAAAGGGCAAAGAGAAATTAAAGGTTGAATCCCTAAAAACTTATCCGGTTGTAGGAAATACATATATTTCATTACAGTTTAATATCCCAGTTGTGGAAAATCAAGTAGCAAACCATATCTCCATCGAGCCATCTATCCCCTTTGAAGTAGAAGCGGAATATCGATATGTGGTCTTAAAGGCTAACTTTCTCCCCAATACCGAATATCAGATTAAAGTAAAAAAAGAAATGCCTGCGCAAAGTGGAACGGGTATGAAAGAAGATTATGAAAACAGTGTCCGGATCCGGGACTTAAAACCCTACGCAAAATTTGTGGCAGAAGGAAAAATTTTACCAGCTACTGATAATTTAAATGTTGAATTTGTTACTCTAAACCTGGATAAAGCTAGGTTTTCCGTTGAAAAAGTTTACCGGAATAATTTAGTTTATTATCTCACTCAAAGCGGCGGATACTATGATGATGATTACGGCCAATACAACGGCAACAGGAAACATCTTTATAGCAAATCATTAGAAATTACCGAAGGAAATATTAACGAAGAAGTTAAACATTTACTGAATTTAAAAAATCTCACTAATACAAAGTATGAAGGCTTATATTATTTAACTCTTGCTGACCCTCGAAGTTATAACAATGATCATATGTTTATTCATATTACCAATTTAGGACTAATTGTAAAAAATGATGGCAAAGATTTAAATATCTATGCTGTTAACATACTGACATTAGAACCAGTCAGCGGCGTGACTGTCAGTTTAGTCAGCCGGGAAAATCAATTGCTCCAATCTGGTTTATCTGACAGTAATGGCCGAGTCATATTTAGTCGCTATAAAAATACTGCTGAACGATTAAACCCTTTTTTGATTACTGCAGAAAAAGGGAATGATTTTACCTATATTAGATTAAATGAAAATCAATTAGATTACTCTACTTTTAGTGTAGGCGGCACTACAGCGAATCGATACTATGATGATGCCTTTGTAACAGTAGAAAGGGGAGTTTACCGGCCGGGCGAAGAAATCTATTCAACGATTATTGTTCGAAAAAATAATCTAACTGTTCCCAAATCAGTTCCCCTTTCCATAATTATGCAGGACCCAACGGGTAAGCAAGTTTTTCAATCCAATGTAATGACAGATGATGAAGGGCTGGTTTCAATAACCATACCAACAGAGACCCATTATAAGACTGGAGAATACCGGCTCAGAGTCTACCAGGAAGTCGATCACCTGATCGGAAGTACCGGATTAAAAATAGAAGAATTTATTCCTCATACTATTCAGGCAAATATTAAGATCCTGGCAAAAGATAATCGCTCTGTTAAATTTAAAGTTGCAGGCAATGAACTGCATGGTGCACCAGCGATTGGATTAAAAGTTAAATGCTGGGCAATTTTAAAATCGTTAAGATTTACTCATAAAGATTTCAGGGATTTTCAATTTTATGATGAAAATAAATCATCATTTTATCAACAAACCATAGAGCTAGGCAGTGTAAAACTAGATAATCAGGGAGAAGCCGTCTATGAACTGCAAGTCCCTGCTAATGTTCTGCCCCCCTCTGCTCTGCAAACTGTATTATATGCTGAAGTCTTTGACTCAGCTGGCCGGCCAGTCAGTGCGGCTATTACTCTGGATATGCATAAGTATCTTACCTATTTTGGAGTAAAAATTACTGGACAAAAACCTTTTCAAGTTAACAAACCAGTTAAAATTGGCTATGTTGCCCTGGATCCAGAGGGCAATCCTGTTACTGAAGAAAATGTAACAATAACGATTAAAAGGAAGGTCTGGTATTCCATCTTTAAAAAATACTCCTGGAGAGAGAGTTATTCTTCAGAATATTATGAAGAGGTTCTTTATAAAAAGACGATTACCATAGATCAACTGGATGAGCTGGACTTTACTCCGGATAAAGGAGGGAGATATACTATTATCATTGGCAAAGAAAATGAAATGTTTACGACGACTTCATTCTATATTAATGATCGAAAACAGGAAGCTTATCGGGATATGGAAGATCCCTACAAATTAATCATGACTTTAGACAAAAAAGCCTATGCCCCTGGTGAAACAGCATATTTAACCATCCTGTCTCCTTTTGAAGGAAAAGTATTAATAACCATTGAACGGGATAAAATTTATTCTTCCCATTTATTAAATTTACAAGGAAAAAAGGCCACTTTTTCTATTCCTGTAACCAATGATTTTGTTCCTAATATGTATGTTTCAGCAGTAGCATACCGTAAACCAACCTATGAATTCATGCCGCTGCCTCCGGTCAGTTATGGAACACTGAATATTTCAATGGACAAAACAAAACTTTCTCAGGATATTGAGATAAATACTCCTGAACTTGTCCGTTCTTCAGATGGCATTAATATCAACCTGAAATTAACCAATGGTGCAGGTAGTAAAGTAGTAATTGCAGCTGTTGATGAAGGAATTCTGGCAATCACAAATTATCAGCGTCCGGATCCATATGATTACTTTTACCGAAAAAGACGACTCAATGTAAAAACTCAAACTACATTGAAGGATCTATTACCCGATATTGTTCCTTATAAAAAAGCCTTTGGCGGCGGATATGATTCTGCCCTGGAACGACGCCACCTAAATCCCATTGAAGCCAAAAGGGTGAAAAGCCTGGCTCTCTACTCTGGAATCTTAGAGTGTGATGCCAAAGGCGAAGTATCCCATTTCTTTAAATTGCCACAATTTAACGGCAGAGTCCGTGTGATGGTTATGGCAGTAAAAGGCAATAACTTTGGCTCAACCCAATCCCAGGTAACAGTCTCCGATCCCATTGTTCTGGGGCCGGGAATTCCCCGCTTTATGAGCCCAGGTGATCAGGTACTATTACCCCTTCGGATCTTTAATAAAACCGGGCAGCCTGGAGAGTTTACCATTGATTTAAAAACTGACGGTCCAATTGATATAGTTGGTAACCATCAACAAACCATTGAAGTGAATAATGAAAATCTCGGTAAAACACAATTCTTAGTAAAAGGGGCCCAGGATGCTGGTGTTGCTCATATTAAGTTTAAGGCAACAGGAAATAATGAAGAGACCTTTCATGAAACTGAACTAGCTGTTCGGCCCGCTACACCATTGGATACAAAAGTTATTCATGGAGTTTTAAAACCAGAAAAAGAAACCACAATTTCTCTCCCCCAAGGATATATTGAACAGGGCAAGTTTCATCAGTTAGTGATTTCATCGAATCGAATGGTTGAATTTTTAGGAGGATTAGAATATTTAATCCGTTATCCTTATGGCTGTACAGAACAAACAGTTAGTGCTGCTTTTCCATTATTATATTTAAAAGAACTGGCTCAATATTCCAGCCTTTTTTCTGAGAATCCTTATTTAATCGACAAATATATCGATATCGCTATTAAAAAAGTTACCTCTCGCCAACGATCAAATGGTGGTTTTTCTTTCTGGGATGGTGCTGATTATGAATATCCCTGGATATCTGATTATGTCAGCCATTTTCTCATTGAAGCAAAAAGATTAGGTTATCCTGTGAAAGATTCGGTTTACCAGGCTATTACAAAAAGGCTGGGCTTAGCTTATGTGAAGCAGGGAAGACTGGACCGAAGGGCTAATTACCAAAATCAAAAACATCCCTATGCCCTCTTTGTTGGTTCAATCATCGGACAGGCAGATAATGATCGTCTCCAGTATTATTATGATATATTGCTAGATAAAGACAAAGTGGATCAGCTAACAGAATCGGATCGCTGTTTCCTGGCAGCAGCATATGCAGTTCAGGGTAAAAAAAGTCGAGCCAAAGAGTTTCTGCCCAGCCATTTTAAAATTAAAACCATGATCAGAAAATTTAAAGATACTCTGGATAGTTATGCTCGCAATACTGCCCTCTACCTTTATGCTATGAGTTATATTGATCCCCAAGATAAAATAGTAACTTATTTAGAAGAAGAGCTGATGAAACAACTAACTCAAACCGGTCATTTTGGAAATACCCATGATACTGCCTGGTCATTAATGGCATTAAGTAGAATTTATGAGACAAAAAAAGATCGATTTAAAGGGGAGTTACTGGTTAATGAACAAATCATCAAAACCATGGAACAGCTCACTGTTCTGAATACCAAAGATTTAGCCGGCAAAAATTACACTATTCGCAATACTGGAAATGTGGATATCTATTATCATGTTTATTCATTTGGCTATCCATTGAAACCCAATTTGACAGCTGAAAATAAAGGGATTGAAGTAAACAAAAAAATAACTGATATTAAGGGGAAAGAAATTGATGTCAAAAACCTAAAACAGGGGGAACAATATGTTATCACCCTCACCGCGAAAAATCAAACGGAAAAAGCTTTAGAAAATATGGTGATGATGGATTTACTCCCAGCTGGTTTTGAAATAGAAAACTGGCGTTTGGCGTCCCGTGGAGAATATCAAAACATACCGGCTAATAATATTTATATGACTTATTCAGATATTCGCGATGACAGGATTTTAATTTTTGCCGATCGTTTCTACAAAGAACTTCGTTTTTCCTATGTAGTAAGAGCTGTTAGCCCTGGGACTTTCAATTTGCCCCAATTTTTTATGGAAGCTATGTATGATCCCCAAATATATGGAAAAACCAGTGGAGAAGATCCCATTGTAATCAAAGAAACAGAAGAATAGTAAAATAATAACAGCCACAGAACACAAAAAAGTTTTGTGTTCTGTGGCTTAAATTCATTATATCTTGATTGAGGCAGGTTTTTTATTAATTTTAGAAAAGTCATTAAAGGATTCACCTATTTAGCTGTTCTTTTTTTAATATATCGATTTCTTTTGGTTATTTCACTTGTTTTCTTCCCTTTACCAGCACGATTAAACTCAGATTATTCTCAAACCTATTATTATCGAGATGGCAGTCTGGCCTGGATTTCCCTCAACCATAATGATCAATATCGAACTTATGTTCCTTTAAAAAAAGTTTCACCTTATATTAAAAAAGGGATTGTTCATTATGAAGACCGTTTTTTTTATTATCATCCAGGTTTTAATCCCCTTTCCATTATCCGGGCCTTTTTCCAAAATGTGCAATCAGGCCAGATTGTTTCCGGGGGTTCCACTATTACCATGCAACTGGCTCGTCTCAGTGAACCAAAATCAAGAAATATCTGGTCTAAAATAATTGAATTACTCCGTGCTGGTCAAATAGAAAGCTGTTTTTCTAAAAACAAAATTCTGGAGATGTATATCAATCTCATCCCAATGGGGGGAAACATTGAAGGAATTGGTGCTGCCTCTTATTTTTATTTTGGTAAGACCGTTAAGCAATTAACATTCGCTGACAGTGCCCTTTTAATTAGTATCAGTAATTCACCAGAACAAAATCGGCCGGATCTTAATCCAATCAATGCCCGGATCAATCGTGAGAAAGTTGGTAAAGTGATTGCTTCTCTTTTTCAAATTTCCCAACAAGATTTAGTGGAGATATTAAATAAAAAAATTCCTGATTTTAAAAATAGTTTTTCTCCTGATATTATCCCTTTAATTGAAAGATTTCAGGATTTTCCAGCACAACCCAATCGTACTTTGACTATTGATCCAGCTTTGCAGCAGTTTTGTCTGGATATAATGGTCAATCAACTATTAAAACTGGAAACCTATAATGGAGCTGTCATGGTGATCGACAACCAGACTCAGGAAATATTAACTTATATTGGATCCCCCTTTTATCACCTTGATCAAGGCGGAACAAAGTTTAATGCTGCTAATATCCTCCGGTCTCCTGGTTCTACTTTAAAACCTTTTATTTATGCCCGAGCTTTAGAAACCGGTATTGCGACTCAAAAAATGGTTTTGTTAGATTATCCAAAAGATTTTTATGGATATCGGCCCAAAAACTTTAGCAATAAATACCATGGTTTAATCCCTTTTGATCAATCTCTTATTCTTTCACTGAATATACCTGCTGTCTATTTAACAGAGTTATTAAAGGAAGATGGTTTAAAAAATGTATTTATAAAATGCGGCATGAGAAATCAGGCTGCCAATTTGGTGAATGATGATCTCTCTATTGCTCTAGGTTCCTATCCGGTTACTCTGGAAAATCTTGTTCAGCTTTATTCAGCATTAGCTAATGAAGGCCATTATCGGGATTTAGTATTTACAAAAAAAAATACTCTCCATAAAGATCACTCAACAAAAATTTTATCAAAAGAATCCATTTATATTATTTCACAAATTCTCTCTGAATTATACCGCCCGGACTTGCCATCCAGCTGGGAATTTAGCCCGGATAAACCTAGAGTTGCATTTAAAACAGGTACATCCTATGGCTTTGTGGATGCCTGGTCCATTGGATACACGCCTCGTTATACAATTGGAGTATGGGTTGGTAACTTGAATAATCGATTTACCCGGATATTAACAGGTATTCATGCTGCTGCACCTGTTTTGTTTAATATTATCAATGAATTAGAAAGAAAAAATGATCAATGGTTTACCAAGCCTGAAAAGGTTCAAACTCGCCAGGTCTGTGCTGTATCTGGCATGCCTCCTAATCCGTTTTGCTCTAAAACAGTTACAGAGTATTATATTTCTGATATCAGTGCTTCAGAACTTTGTCATGTCCATAGAAGAATAGTAATTGATAAAGCAAGTAATAAAGCTATCAGCTTAAATGATATTCACAAAGATGGCGACTATGAAGACAAGATTATTGAAATCTGGGATCAGGAAATCGAGAATTTTTTAACAAAAACCGGAAAAAAATCCAATTATTATCTGATGGGCAACTATGCTGATATTGTGAGTGAAGATAGGATTACGATATTATCACCGCAAAAAAATGTGAGTTATATTATTGATCCGGATCAAACCCTTTATCAGCAAAAGATTGCTTTAAAGGCAGCTGGTTTTCCTGATTCAAAAGTTTTTTATTGGTATGTAAATCATCAATATATTGGAACATCAAAGGCTAATGAGTCGATATTTTATTTTCCAGATGAAGAAAGAGCTGAAATTTCAGTCATTGATAGCAGGAACCGCAAAGCTACTATCCAAATTGCTATAGAATTTTTAAAAAAATAGCCCAAGAAATTGATTTTACATAACTCTTTAATGCCTCAAGATACACGTAATATCTTGAGGCGGAGCTTCAGTATTGCTGTCGGTTTTCGTGAAAAATGAGAAACCATGAATTAAAACTGGATAAAACTGAATTTATGAACCCCGTTCCCGATAGGTATACAGTTTCACGGCTTCATAAAAACTATTGAGATTATGAATGGTAATATTGCCATAACTAAAAGTCAGATTATCATCACTCAAAAACTCAGAGATAACTCCATCAGAACATTCAGCAGTGTTAGACATGGACTTTAAATCATCTAATGATATATCAAGATGACAGGAATACTCCTTTTTTTTGGTTTCCCGAGCAGTAATAATCAAATCCAGGTAATCATATAAGCGGGTCACAGGATAGGAGTAGGAGTAATTTATATAACGTCTGTAACTAAACCACATTCTTTTAGCAATACTTTTAAAAATATTAATCAGAATTTTTTCCGGCAAATGATCTAAAAAGGTATTCCGATTTAGCGACAATAAACGGGTATCTTCAAAGGCAATGGCACAGGCACTTCTCTCAACTTTATTCAGAATGGACATTTCTCCAAAAAATTCCCCTTCATTCAGTATCGCCAGGATATAATCTTTCTCACCATTGATGTGAGAAATTTTAACTTTTCCCTTCTCTATAAAATAAAAATTATCACTTTGCTCTTGCTCTAAAAATATGATATCTCCGCTGTGATAAATCATCCGATTATTAAATACTTCCGGCTCCTTTAGCTTCATTTTTCCATTTTGTTTGATTTTTTCAATTTCTGCTAAGTAACGGCTTTTTTTCTCATCATCAGAAGCATATTGTACATATTTGGATATTGCATAAAAATAGTGGTGAGGGCTTTGCTGTTTTTTAAAATATTCAGCAATATCCAGCAAAACTTCAGGCATCTGGGTATAAACAGAGTTACAGGTTTTAGACTTTAATTGAAAATCTAAATCTCTCAAGCGATTGGAATAATCACTGATTATTTTCACAAAAATATTTTTTTTAGTCATAAGAAAGGGAATGATATTTTCTTTTTTTACAATAATAAGTTGACAATCAGTAGAGGCGGTAATTCTTTCCAAATATTGTTGATCTGTCATACAGGAGATTAAACCAAATGTATCACCTTCACGATAAATTGTTATGTCTTCTTTATCAGTTAGAAAGAGTTTTTTAGTTACCTGGCCAGTTTTAATAATAAAAAAACAAGGGAGGGCTTTTGAATTTTCCATACAAATTATAGAATCTTTTTTATATTTCTTTATGGTATACAACTTATCATCCACAAATTATCTCCTTCTAAAAAAGATAGGCTTTGCATTTTTGGCTTTTTTTTTCAATTTTTTCATATTTCACTTATTTTTTACCATAAAGTTATAAATAAACAAAAAACTGTACTATATTAAATATTATAATGGGAAAATGATATTTGTCAATCAAACAATGTTGGAATCAAAATGAGGGCAGAATGGTAAAAAATTATCAGAGAAAAAATGGATAAGGTGTTTTTTTTGGCCGGGGATTCCGATAATTTTTTATACAAGAGTTTTTATCTTTGAAAGAGTTTTTACTATTTTGATTATCAAAAAGCGGTCTAGTAAATGAAAAGTATTTTTCACTATAAAATAATTCTTCTCTTCCTTATTCTTATTTTTTTAATGATCAATGCAGACACATCAACAGGAGCAACTTCCTTTCCTGATACAACTCAATCAGAAATTCAACTCTCAGAATCCCCCACAACTTCGGAAATCGAGCCACAAGTTTTACAGGAAATCCAGTTATCAGAACCAATACAAGAAGATTCTGCACTAGCCAAAGAAGAAGATCTGTCTACTCGTGCCACTACCTACCCGGAAACTGGACAAACGACTAAAACAACGAAAGTTACACCGGCTGAAATAGAATTATCACAATTATCAGAAACCACTGAATCACTTCCGGAAACTGTCCCTTCCATTGACGAGATAATTACGTTAGATAAAGAGGAAAAAAGCATAAAACCAGAAGCAGCGATAGATCAAATGACTCAAATGCCTGAAAAAATACGTCAAACCATCCCAGACACCCCAACCAGTGCAACAGATTATGTAGAAGGGATCAGAAAAGATGATTTTGTAATAGAAGAAGACATTCGAATTGAAAAAAAAGAAGAAATTGAGGCTAAACTAAAAGAGGATCTTGATTTATCTCAATTTACTTTAGTAGTTGAAGAAGAAAGAGCTATTGAGTTGGAAGTAGATGAAGATAGTCTAGTCAAAATTGATGAGGATTTGGAAAAAGAAATTATTATTTTTTCAAATGAAGATGATTCATTAATTCCGCCTTCTTATCGCTATGATTACTATGAGGATACCATACGGACTTTAAAAACAGACTATCAATTAGCAGGTTTTGTTCCGGAAAATTCTCAGGATTTTTTTTTAGCAGAACCACATTATAAATTTGACAGCAATGAAGTCGTTTTAAACAGTGAATTAACCATCAATTCTGATCTGGGTAAAAAACTTTATAATCATGCCTATTTATATTTGAAGAAAAACCAAATCCAGAATGCCATACATATTCTTAAAAAACTGATTCATTATAATTATAATCTTGTACAGTCTTATCATTTATTAGGGTTATGCTATTTGGAAACCAAGAAATATCTGCAATCTATTAATTATTTAAAAAAAGCCAATTTATTTCTCCCACCATCCAGAAACGATCTTAAGGCTTCCTACCTGGATAAAATCGGTAATTTATATTACCAGATAGAAGATTTCCAGAATGCCATTCGGTATTTTAAACAATCATTACAGTTCCAGGAGCAAAATTATATTTACAATAAATTAGGTATGATTTATTATCTTATAGGTAATTTTAATCAAGCCCTCAGTTATTGGAAAAACGGTTCTCAAAAAGGTGATTTAGATAGTAAAGAGAATTATAACTGGCTCTTATCCCGTATCAAAAAGTAAATTCTAAAGGCGTTCAATAGTAATTTTTCTTCAATGCTTTTTAATAATCATTCTATTCAATCCTAAAAATTTTTACTAAAGAAAAACTCAACATTCAGCCTGTTATTTTAAAATAAAATATATTTAATTGTTAAAGCTATAGATAATAAAGAAACAATAATTTTAAACAGATCTTTGATAATTCTCCAGGTTATTGAGGATATAAATCTATCATACCAACTTTTCTCAAGATACTGTAGTCCTGATTGAGTTAAAGGATAATCATAAGAATAATAAAAACATTTGTTTTCATACTGATGTTTTTTGTTTTCTAAGTTCTCAATAATTTCAAACTTAAATACTTCTGCATTTATCAGCTTTAATACAATCATGTTTTCCAGTAGTTTTGAGATATCATTATCAAATTCGTAAACTGCTTCATTGTTTTTATTATGAAGCTCTAAAAGTTTTTGTAATAATTTTCTTTTATTATTCATATGGTTTCTCCTTTCCGTCTTCATTAAAACACAAAGGATAGACAAAAAATGTCACCACAGTTTAAAAATAAATTTAAAAAAACATTACTATTTTATTGAGCATGTTCATCCTCTCATCAATTACCAGATCCTTCACATCATGTTTCATTTTGTATCATAATTATTGTAATCCAGCCTTTCTGAGTTTTATTCAGGATACATCATTTATTTTTTTTTAATTAAAAGTTAACTAGTCAATCGATATTCATTATATTTACAATAGATACTATTAACAATCTCTATCTAAACAGATAATCCATTAAGGAAAAATTATGTTCAATTATTATCCCAAAACAGCAGAGGTAGAAACAAAAATCGAAAAAATTATTACTGATGTTTCTACTGCTCATAAAAATAATAAAACCATTGATCATATCAATAAATATCCACTCCCCTCAAAGGATATGATTATTTCTATTATCAATGATTTTTTTGATATTTTATTTCCTGGCTATTTTACCCAAAAAGAAATCAATTCCATAAATCTACACCATTTTATTGGTCACAAAATAAATAATGTTTTTGAAAAACTCATTAATGGATTAACCAGAAGTTATACACACATGCATTATGTAGAGCAAAAAGAATGTTGTAATTTATGTGGCGATTGCCTGGATAAATCGATTGATGCAGCCATTTATCTACTAGAAAATCTACCAGAAATTCAAAGGTTATTATCAAAAGATGTTCAAGCTGCTTATGATGGAGATCCGGCAGCTAAGAGTATCCATGAAGTCATTTTTAGTTACCCTGGATTATATGCAATTACAATCCATCGGTTGGCACACTTATTGTATGTAAAACAAATTCCTTTGTTTCCCAGGATTATGTCAGAGTATGCCCATAGCATAACGGGGATTGATATTCACCCAGGAGCTCAAATCGGAGAATACTTTTTTATTGATCATGGAACAGGAGTTGTGATTGGCGAAACATCTATCATTGGTAATAATGTCAAATTTTATCAAGGAGTCACTTTAGGAGCACTCAGTATTCCTAAAGATGAGAAAGGCAATGCCATCAAAGGGCTTCAGCGGCATCCTACTATAGAAGATAATGTTACTATTTATTCCGGTACAACAATCTTAGGCGGAAAAACGATTATTGGCAAAAATTCTATTATTGGCGGAAATCTCTGGATCGTATCTTCTATACCTGCAGATTCAAAAGTAGTATCAACAAAAACATCTACCCAATTTGATATTATACACAACCATTAATTTTTTAAAACGAATTCATCATTTCATCAAGCAGGGGATTAATTTGATCAACTGTTTTTTGTTTTAAAATCTTTTGGGTAAATTGCCGAGCTTTTTTAATTTCTATTTTTTCTACCATATTTTGAACTTTTAGATGTCTCCTGGGATCTATACTCAAAGTACGAATCCCCATTCCGAGTAAAATTGGAATATACTCTTCCTGATGGGCCATATTACCACAAACAGCAATATCTTTTCCATATTTTATTGCAGTTGAAATGATATGATTTAAAGCACGTAAAACAGCTGGATGATGGGGAACATAAAGATGAGATACCCTCTCATTGGTTCGATCAACAGCTAACATATATTGTATAAAATCATTGGTACCAATACTGAAAAAATCGACTTCTTTTGAAAAATCATCGATTAATTCAACAATAGATGGAATTTCAATCATCATGCCTACCTGAGGACTAGGATTGTGAGGAAGCTTCTCTTTTTTAAGGGCCTTTTGGCACTCACGAATGATTTTTTTAACTGCCAAAATCTCAGAGAGCGAAGATATCATAGGAAAAGTAATTCTTAGTGGAATATCTGAACCTGCACGCAAAATTGCTCTAATCTGTTCAATAAAGATTTCCTTGTTTTGTAAGGAAAAACGAATAGATCGCAATCCTAAAAATGGATTATTTTCTTTTAGGTCTTCATAATAAGAAAGCGCTTTATCTCCTCCGACATCCAGAGTACGAAAGGTAATTTCTTTATAATTTAAGTTATCAATCAGTTTTTTATAAATATAATACTGCTCTTCTTCAGTAGGAAAATTGTGTCGCAAAATAAAGGGAAACTCTGTACGGTAGAGTCCTACCCCCTCAGACTTCATTTGATTCGCCATTTTGATATCAGTAAAAAGATTGATATTTGCCTGGATCTTTATTTTAACCTGATCTTTACTTGCTGTGGATGGATTGATTTCTTTTTGGTAAACCTGAATATCAGAACGTAACTGAAATTCATTATCATAATTTTTTTGAGTTTTTTTATCCGGATTGATATAAATTTTACCATTTTCTGCATCTAAAATAATATCGGTATTGTCTGGTAAATGAAGTAAACCTTTTTCATCAACAATAACCAGAGGTATTTGTAAAGAACGACACAAAATTGAAAGGTGTGAGGTCACCCCACCACTGCACAATATAATACCCTTAATCTCTTCTGCGGCTAATTTCAAGATTTCTGATGGAAATAAATCCCTGGCAATGATTATTTTTTGGCTTAGCGAATATTTATCTTCATTTTCTTCATATGAACAAAGATTTTTCAATAATCTATTAGCCACATCTTCAATATCATGAACTTTTTCTCTAAATACTGGATTCTCATTGTTTTGAAAAATATCCAGATAATTCTGTGTCACAATTTGAATGGCAATTGGCGGGTTTATACCATTTTTGATGAGTTCAGCCATTTCACCGGTAAAGTACTTATCTTTTAAAATTAAAAGATGCGCAGTAAAAATGAGTGAAGCACTATCAGCCATCTTTTCTTCAACCCAATTTTGGGATTCTTCCATATGAACAATTGTTTTTTTTAAAGCAGTTTCAAATTCCTCTGCGGTGTAAATCTTTTCATCCGGAAAATCAGAAAAAAACCGCTTTTTGTAATAAACAACTGATTTTCCGAACACTAAACCTTCACTCGCAATTCTGGCAGGTAAAAAATCAATTTTTGCAAAATCGTATTGTGTTGGTGTTGGATTTCTTACTTTCTCCATATCCATTAAAATTCGGGCATTTTCAATAGCACCGGCAAGTTGTGAAGTGATCGCTCTGAGAGAATTAATATCAATTTCTTTAAAATGATGCTTTCGTTTTCGTTGTAACACAAGTGTGCCAATCCGAGAAAGACCGCGGGTGATGGGAACAGCTAAAAAAGAGGCATACTGATCTTCTTTCATTGCAGGAATAGATATAAAATGAGGATTTTGTTTTCCATTTTCCTCACAAATTGGTCGCATTTCTTGTAATGATAAGCCGGCTAAACCTTCTCCCAATTTTAAACGGATATTTTTTACCTTCCCTTTATCCAAACCAAAATTAGCCCTCATGACCAGTTCATTGGTTTGTTCATCTAATAAGAGGATAGAACAAACATCAGCTTTCATGTGATGGGCAACCATTTCCACAGTTTTATCTAAAAACTCATTAATAGACATGCTTCCAGTAAAGATACTGTTTAATTCACCTATATCACAAAGCATTTGAACATGATCGGTTGCCATACCAATAACTCCTCTCAATTCATAATATTAAAATTTTAAGAAAAAATCAATGTGCTTTATTTTAAAAAAATGATAAGCCCCCATTTAAACTAAAAATTCCAATATTGTTGATAGTATATGGAAAAAATTGGCATGAAACTATTTTGCATTTTCTCAAAAAGTCGAGTATAATATTGATACAGAATAGAGGCTGTTTCAATTATTTAGCCGAATGTCGATTTTTTTCATCAATTTTCCTATTGCAAATAAAGAGGAGTAATGATAAAAAATGAAAAAAGTACTAATCATTGATGATTCGATGTTTCAAATAAGTACCATGAAAAATTTATTAAAAAATAAGAATATGGAACTTCATATTGCTAAAAACGGAAAAGAAGGTCTGGCGCAGATTAATAAAAATCAGTATGATATTATTTTCCTGGATCTTCTAATGCCGGAAATTACTGGTTTTGATGTCCTCAAAGAACTACAAAATAAAAATTTTTCGATTCCAGTAGTGGTAATTACTGCTGATATTCAAAAAACTTCAAAAGAAGAGTGCATTCGCCTAGGTGCAAAAGATTTTATCAATAAACCAGTCAAAAAAGATGAGCTACTAGAAAAAATAAATTCAATACTAGGAACCTAATATGCAATTAACTCCGTTTCAACTGGATGCAATTAAAGAGATTGTTAACATTGGTGTAGGTCAAGCAGCAAAATTGCTCAATGAATTAACAGCGTATCATATCAATCTTTATATACCAGAAATAAAGATTTTAAATGAAAGTGAAATCAGTGAAATAGTAAAATCATTGGATAACAAAATTTCTGCTGTTCAAATGAAATTTAAAGGAAGTTTTATTGGCAATGCTTCACTGGTTTTTCCTGTTGAGAGTACTCATAAATTGGTTAGTATTATTACTGATGATACTGCTGATGATGACGATTTTGACTCATTGAGAACCGGTGTTATTACAGAAATAGGGAATATTATTATAAATGGAATATTAGGAGCAATATCAAATTATGTTCATGAAAATATTATCTATAGTATTCCCAGTTATTTTGAAGAAGAAAAAGAAAAATTGCTTGAGGTTATTTGTGAAGAAAAAAAACAGGCAATTATATTAATGGTGGCAGACACCAAATTTCATATTCAGTCTCTGGATATTCTAGGTAACATCATTGTTATCTTTGAATTGACCTCATTTAACGATTTAATCGAAGCAATTGAAAATACTTTGAGATCCCATGAGTAAAAATAATATCCTATCACATTATCGTCTACTCAATCACATTCCTTTTGGCTGTTTCATACTAAATAATAATTATGAAGTACTCTTCTGGAATAATGTATTAGAACAATGGACAGGGATCCACTTTGAAAATATATTGAATCAAAAGATTACTCATTATTTTCATAACTTCTACGATCTGCATCATAAAAGATTGGAACAAATTTTTCTGGGTGGTCCTCCGGCAATTTTTTCTTCTCAAATTCATAAAAATATTATTCCCGTAGAAATACTAAAAAACCAGTTTCGTATTCAACATACGACTGTATCGGCTATCAAAAATAATCATAATAATGAATATTTCGCATTGTTTTCCATACAAGATGTAACCGAATTAACCACCAAAATTAAAGATTACAGGCAAATGAAAAACAGAGCCCTTGATGAATTAAATGAAAAGTTGCGAATTGAAAATGAATTGATCCAGGAAAAAGAAAAATTACAAAAATATCTGGATATTGCACCTGTTTTTTTTCTGGTAATTGCTAAAGATGGAACCATTGAACTGATTAATAACAATGGGTGCAAGATTTTAGAAGAAAAAAATCCTGATGTAGTAATTGGTAAGAATTGGCTAGATCAATATATTCCTCCTGAAAATAAGAACTTATTTTATGAAGTATTTGAAAAACTATTAAATGGTAAAAAAAATACTATTCTTTATACAGAAAGCCCTATCATAAGCCGGAATAAAAAAATTAAAATAATGGGCTGGAATAATTCTCTTCTAAAACTGGAAAAAGGCAAAAAATCCTATATCATTTGTGCTGGTGAAAATATTACCAAACGCTTGGAAAACGAGCAAAAAATACAGGAAAGCGAAAAAACGAAAGAAACCTTGATCAATGCTTCTCATGATATTGCTATCCTATTAGATAATGAAAGCAAAATTATTTCTATAAATGATCCTGGAGCTGTCATTTTAGATCATCCCAAAGAAGATTTAATGAATCAGCCTATAAATCACTTTTTAAATCAAAATTTTGCACATCATTTTATGAAACTATTAAATAAAGCAACAAAGAAAAAAATCTTGGAGAAAAAAGATTTAGAACTGAATAACAAATTTTACCAGTTTGAAATATTTCCCATTCTGAACAAAACAAAAATCATTAGCTATGCTTTATTTGCCCATGATATAACAGAACGAAAAAAACTGGAAGAAACCTTAAAATTTGCAAAAGAAAAGGCTGAAGATGCCAATTTAGCAAAGAGTGAATTTCTAGCCAATATGAGTCATGAATTAAGAACTCCTATGAATGCAATCATTGGTATTTCAAAAATGATTTTGACCTATCAGTTTGATAACTTGAACGAAAAACAACAAGAAGGGATAAATATCATTCATAGAAGTGGTGAAAAATTGCTGAGTATTATTAATGACATTTTAGATTTTTCCAAACTGGAAGCAGGTAAAGTTGATTTAATCATTGAACCACTGGTTTTAAAAGATTATTTTGAAAGTATAGAAAAAATGATTTTACCTTTAATTGACCCCAAAAAAATTCAATTTTCTATTACAATGGATTCCACTGTTCCAAAAATATTTGATACTGATCAGCAAAAACTCAGTCAAGTTTTAATAAACCTCTTAGGAAATGCAGCAAAATTTACTGATCATGGAACGATAAACTTACATGTCTATAAAAAAAGAAAACGACTTTATTTTGAAGTCAATGATACTGGTATTGGGATAGATCAGAAGTACATTTCCCGCATTTTTGAATCCTTTAAACAAGTTGATGGTTCATATAGCCGAAAATATCCAGGAACAGGTTTAGGTTTATCGATCACTCGCAAGATTATTCTTCAATTTGGTGGTAATATAGAAGTGGAGAGTAAATTAAATAAAGGGACTACGATAAGATTTTATATACCCATAAATAATGACAAAAAAGGATAAGCAAATGGACCAGAAAGCTAAAATATTGGTAGTTGATGATGAGTATGCTAATGTATTTTTAATGAAGAACCTCTTAATTGAAGAGTATGAAATTGAAACAGGAAAAGATGGTGAAGAGGCATTGGCAAAATTAGAAATCTTTAAGCCAGATCTTATCTTACTGGATATCATGATGCCAGGAATATCCGGCATTGAAGTCTGCCAAAAGATTACCCAGATGAAGGAATATGTCGATATTCCTATTATTATGGTTACAGCAAAATCAGATGAAAATGATATTAAAGATGGTCTGGAAGCAGGTGCGATTGATTATATTAAAAAACCCTTTTCTGAAATTGAACTAAAAGCCAGAATAAAAACTGCTTTACGCTTAAAATTTAACATTGATAAACTCAAAGAAGCTGCGAATAAAATTAAAACCCTCAATGAATTACTACCCATATGTTCAAGTTGTAAAAAAATCAGAGATGATCAAGGGTACTGGAATCAGGTAGATGAATATATGAAAAATCATTCAGACCTGGAATTCACCCATACCCTTTGTCCAGATTGTATGGTTAAATTATACCCAACCTTAAATATTACACCTCAAAAATAAAGAACAATGGAGGAAAACGAATGTCTAACCAGGAAAAGCTAGTAGATTTCCAAAATAATGAACAAACTGAAAATAATGAACTCCCTATGTGGGCTAATATATCCAAAAAGAAAAAAAAACATAATGATACCATTATGAGTATTCTGCAAAAGACTCCCATTTTTTCCACATTAAACAAAAAAGAATTAAAAAAGGTAAGTCTCATAGTGTATGAAAGAAATTATAGTGCAGAAGAATTTCTCTTTAAGGAGGGAAATCCAGGTTCTGGCATGTTTATTATACAAGAGGGAAAAATTTGTGTAGAAAAAACCTCAGAAACAGGTGGCACTATTTGTCTGGCTAATCTGGATGCTGGTGATTTTGTAGGAGAGCTGTCTCTATTAGATGATTCTGCCCGCTCCGCATCTGCCAGATGCTTAGTTATTACCCGTGTATTAGCTTTTTTTAGACAAGACCTATTTGATCTGATAGAAAGAGAACCTCTGGTGGGAACAAAAATCCTGAAAGAACTGGCTTTGATGATTGGTGATCGTCTAAAGGAAACCAATAAACTGCTACAACATTACACCCGATTATATAACAATAAAGATAAACAATTGATTGATCTGGAAAAAAAATACTCAGAAAGTAATAAATTGCTGATAAAATACAAAAAAATGGCTGAAGGGAAATAGAAATGCAGGAAAGCAAAAGTAAACAAAAAACCTTTCTCCACATTAACTTCATCAAAATTACTTTTTACCTTTTTGTCATAGGCGTCATAGTATTTGCTTTTTATGCTTTTCTGCCTTTACTGGGTGCTGTTATTGTTGCTTTTATCATTGCTTATTTAATTAATCCAGTTGTTGATTTTTTTGAACGGAAACAAATTATCCGCCTCATCCCAATTACCATGATTTTTATCTTAATTATCTTAATTATTGGACTTTTGGCTTTTGCGGTTAAAACCTCTTTTCCGACACAAACTGAAATCGCTCAAATGAAACAAAATGTAATCACCAGTTTAGAAGAATCCAAAACCTATTTTAATAGTAAATATGATTTTTTTAACTGGGATGATGTTTTTGATCCAATTATGAATAGTGTCAACTCTGGAACCAATTTAACTAATCAACTGCCTAAATTACTTTCCAGCCTAGCTGGTATGTCATCCCTGTTTCTCATTATTCCCTTTTGTATTTTTGTTTTTCTCATGAACGGCAGAGA
>JAKSBL010000001.1 GCA_022361115.1 Spirochaetota bacterium
TCAATAGAAACAAAAGAATCTTTACTGGCAGTTTCATATACCCATTTATATAAAGGCGAAAGTTTTAAAAATTCAAGGATACGTAATCCCAGGATGACTGGCCAGGCAGGAAAACCAATTATTTTCTTGCCAAATCCAGCATCATCTAAGACTGCCTGATAATCTTCTTTCATTGTTGTATAATCTTTGGCACCAATATTAAAAGTGTCATTAACAATATCTTTATCCAGTGTCAGGCAAAGAAAAATACTTTCGCAAAGGTCTTCCACATCCAGAAGTTGATACCGATTATTTCCGCTACCGATCATGGGAAAGCTTTTTCCGTCTTTGGCCCAATCATAAAAAAGAGCAAAAACTCCTAACCTTTCCGGGCCAATAAATGATTTAGGTCTTAAGATTGGAACAACCATCCCTTTTTCCCGATATTCCAGACAAACCTCTTCTGCTTTTATTTTAGCTTCACCATAAGGTCCTACACCATCTAATTGGTCGTCTTCTAATAATGGGTGATGATCTGGAATACCATAAACAGCTGTGGATGAAATTTGAACAAACCGCTTTATTCCTTCATTTTTTGCAGCTTCCAGTAAATATCTGGTTCCATTAATATCTGTTGAAAAAATATCCTCTTTTGTATAAAGGGGGAGAGCAGCTGCACAATGAACCACCAGGTCAATCCCTTTCATTGCGTGTTTAACACAATTTTGATCTCGAATATCTCCTTCAATGATATCTATTTGATCCTTTTCCGGGTAATCAAATTTTTCAACATCCAGAGAAACAATATGATAATTTTTATTAAGTAAATAACGAATGAGATTTATTCCTAAAAAACCAGAACCACCGGTTACTAAAACTTTATTCATGAAAGATCCTTATTGACTAGATTTGAAAGATAGATCACAGAGAGTACAGAAAAACATAGATTTTACTGAAAAAGGATAGTGAAACCTTCAGATGCTTTGCTTATCTCATACTTTTTTATTGCAATGGTCTGCAATATAAACGAAAGATAAAACCAAAGTGATTTTAAATCTTTTGTGATTTCTGTGTTCTCAGTGATCTGTCTTCACATAATTCATGTAAAAGATAAAATAACATAAAAAAAAGAGGATGTAAATTTTCTAAATTAGTTTTTTGGTTAAAATTGAAACTCTTTACTATAACAGTGTGAATACCGATATTTATAGTAAATGATTTTGAAATGAGGATTTTCTTGAAAAGGTTGTTTATTGTATTTTTGATGCATCTCATCACATTTCCCTTATTTAGTGCTGCTGAAAAGCCTTCCCGGACAGAGATTGTACAACAACTATTTCGCTCTGTGGAGGAATGGATGGGAACTCCTTATGTTTTAGGTGGTATGTCCAAAAAAGGGATTGATTGTTCTGGATTTGTGGTTAAGGTATATGAAAAAGTATTTGGAATTACTTTACCCAGGACAGTTGCTTATCAAAAATCAGAAGGTAAACTGGTGAAGGGCCAACTGCAGCCTGGGGACCTGGTATTTTTTAATATCAATGGAAAGATTGGCCATGTAGGAATTTATGTCTTTGATAATAAGTTTATTCATGCTGCTTCTGCAGGGCCCAAAGTGGGGATTATAAAGTGTTCTTTAAAGGAAAAATATTACCAGCAAAGATTTGTTTTTGCACGTCGTATTGTTACACTCCCTCCTTGGCAGCCAGTAGCCGAGGAGCAGAAAGAAAGTAACCATCCGGTTAATAAAATAAAGGACAAAATAGTTACCTTTCAAACTGGAGCTATCCTTTTTCGTGGTGATTTACATGATATGAAAAATTCCTTTGAAGTAAACCGACCGGTTTTTATGAAATTTAGTAAAGATACAACAAAATATAACCGGGTAAAATTAGTGATTGTTGATTTAGAGACAAAAGATCAGGAAAAATACATATTAAATTTTCAGAAAAAGCCTATATTATTTGAAGAGTTTGAATTTGACAAAGGACAATATGAACTGCAGGTTCTCAATTTTATGAATCATCTTTTGGCTAAACAGACTATTTTGGTTAAATAATTCTCTCCTACCGTTCACCTAGTATACCTTTTATTTGGCGAATAGATTCAGCAATTTTATTTTTGGGCAGATTTTGATATTTTGCAGGTATCATCTCTTTATGTGTACATTCCAATACAGATACTAAGTTTTGTAATTCAACCTCATAGGGATAAACAGCAGGGATAAAATTTGAAATAGCTTCTAAAATATCTGATTCCTCTACCTTATCCCGGTCATCTGAAGCGGCAATAAATTTAGAACGAACCAGAATAGCTTCAATGTCTGCTCCTGAGATGAGACTTTTTTGTTTTTTAAATAAATCATCATCATAAACTATGTCTGTTTCAATATTAAGTTTTTTAATCATAGTGTAAAACAGATTTTCTCTCTCGACTGAGGTATCAGGATAAAACAATGAGAGATGTTCTTCGCATCTTCCCTGACGTTTAATATCAATGGGGAGTAAATCTGGCCGACAGGTAATGAGAAACCAGATTATTTTTCCGCGATTTTCAGTGTTACCCATAAATGATGCAATCTGGGCAAATACCCGGTTTGAAGTACCACTGTCTCCATCTTGATTGCGGTCACCTAGTACTGCATCTGCCTCGTCAATCATCACTCCTACTGGAGCCATAGCTTTTAATATGTTAAGGATTTTTTCTATATTACTCTCAGTAACTCCCACATATTTGGAACGAAAGTTGAGCAGTTTAACCATTGGAATTCCAATTTCCCCAGTAAAACAGGATACTAAAAAGGATTTTCCTGTTCCAACTGGGCCGGAGATCAGATAACCCATGGGAAGAACATCTAACCGGCCAAGCTGAATATTAAGGGCAGCCTTTTTTAAGGAATTTTTAACTGTATCATGACCACTTACATAAGATAGATTACATTGGCTTTCTATAATTTCCAGCATACCCATAGATTCTGCTTCTAGTAGGGCTTTTTTTCTTTTTCTTAAGTAATTCATGGAGATATTGCTTTTTTCCTGATAACTTTCAGAAATAATCTGATTGATATTGACCAGGTTTAAACCTCCTGTTACTTTTGCTACAGTATCTGCAGTTAAATTATCGCTTAGAAGCAGTTTTCCTCTATTTTCTTGATAATCAATAAAATTTTTACGGATTTTTTCATCTGGAATAGGAACATTGATTTTAATGATATTGGGACATTTCACTAATTGTTGGTTCATATCAGCCAGGTTTTCTGTTAAAAGGATTACAGTAATATCTTTATGAATAAAGATAGGATTATAAGCCCATCTTTTTAAAGTAACCAGGCTAAATCGATCTTCTTCAGAAAAAAGTACTCCAGAACTGGAAGGGGTAACTGTTTCGGCAAAGTCAATGATCAAAACCACTCGGTCCCCTTGCTCTATTTTCTTGTAAAAATACTTTTCTAATGTCTCAAAAGAATTTATTAAATTACGAGATAGTAATTTTTTCTGCCGGTCATGGTTAGTTGATGAACTGGCTCGAGGTAGTAAAGTCTTAACAAAATCTTGTTTAGTTGTATTTGCTTTTTCTTCATAGGGGCTTTCTACAAAGCTGATTCCGCTGGATCGGTCATAACAAATGATCTTCCCTTTATGGCCAAAGAGAATATCTGCAAAATAATCCTGGATTTTAGCAAATTTAAAATCATCATCACCAGTTCGTTGAGGTAAAAAATCCCGAATATTTCCATGAAAAATATATGTAGAAGCTGTATTGGAGCAATATTTTATAGCAAAGGTCTTTGCCCATTCTGGTAATCGTTGAATAAAATTATAGTTTTTTTGAATTAAATGTTGAGACATAATCCCCTCCCCCATTTTGAGATGATTGCACAACAGAAATAAAATACATTAAATTTTAACTGTTTTTTAAATTCTTGTCAAATCTTTTTTCAGCTGTTCCTATTGGAGGAGATGATTTACTTACCTGGTCAATAATTACGTGCCAGGCACGAGCCTTTTCACGAGCCTCATTTTTACCCGATTTTTATGTGCCTGGCACCAAAATATTGCTTACAAAAAAAAATCAAAAAACTTAGCCCAATTTGTCAGCCCTTTAAACAAAAAAATCATTAATACTAATGAGAGACAAAAAATTATTATATACAAGGAGCACAAAATGGGACGCCCATTACGAGTTATTCTGGAAAACACTACCTATCACATTTTTGCACGATTCATTAACTATGAGAAGTTCTTAGGAGGAAAAACCTACAAGGAAATTATGTATCAAGTCA
>JAKSBL010000256.1 GCA_022361115.1 Spirochaetota bacterium
AATGGGAAGATGGAAAACCTGTTACCCCTCATGATTTTGCATTTGCCTGGAGATATGCATTAGAAGAACATACTCCCTACTCATTTTTAATGACAGATTTTATCAAAGGGGCACAGGATTATACCTCATATACAAAAGAGGATTTTTTAAAAGAGAAAAAACTGAATAAAGATGCAGCAGATATGACTGATGCTGAAAAGGCTCAATATAAAGCTAAAAAAGATGAAATCTGGGCAAATAAAGTTGGAGTAGAAATTAATGGAAATCAATTAAAAGTTAACCTGGCTCTTCCTTGTCCTTTTTTTCCTGGTTTGACAGCTTTTGCTGTATTTTTACCAATGAATGAAGAATTTTTTAACGAGCGTAAAGCTGCTGGAGATTACGGTTTGGAAGTTTCCGGCTTATATGCTAACGGCCCCTGGAAAATGGTGGAATGGGTTCATCGAGATTCTTTTAAATTAGTGAAAAATGAGAACTATTGGAACAAAGATGAAATCAAAATTGATGAAATTCATCTGCGTTTTGTTAAAGATGTTGAGACAAGGACCAATTTATTAAAAACCGGCCAATTAGATGGTTCTGCTATTCAGGCAAAAGACTTAAAAGATTTTGAAGACCTGGCAGTTTTAGATCAATATAATTTACAGCCATTATCAAGTAAACCAGATTTTACGGTATTTTATGTTGAGTTCAATCAATTCTCTAATAAATATACACAAAATGCAAATTTTAGAAAAGCTATGGCCTACTCAATGGATCGACAGTCATTTGTTGAAAAAATCAATATTGGTGATACTCCTGCTTATGCCTTAATACCCGAAACTTTTCCCGGATACAAAAAAAGTTTCAGAGAAGAAAATGGTATCCGTCTTTTTGAAGATAAAGATATTGCTAAGGCTAAACAACATCTGGAAAAAGCAAAAAAAGAACTGGGAGTTTCTGAAATACCTCCAATTGACATGTTAACTGGAGAGTCAGACATTGCTAAAAAGATTGCTGAAAAATTCCAGGCTGACTGGGCTGAAGTTGGCATTAAGGTAAATTTAGTTCCATTGCCCTGGGGTGAAAGAATGAAAAGGAATAAAGCCGGAAATTTTGCTCTCCTGTCTTCTGGCTGGGGCCCGGATTATCCTGATCCTATGACATATATTGACCTCTTTCAAACAGGAAATGGCAACAATCATGGTAGATATAGTAATCCTGAATTTGATAAACATGTAGTTGCTGCCAAAAAAGAAACGAATGCTAAGAAAAGAATGGAACATATGTATGCAGCAGAAAAAATCTTATTTGAAGATGACATGGCACTTGTATCTCAATATTATCGAACCGGACATAGAACTTTTAAAAAATATATATCCGGCGTTGTAGAATTAGGTATCGGACCAAGTGTAAGTTTTTATTATGCTGATGTAGATATGAAAGCAAAAAATAAAGAAAAAAAATAAACAAAAAACTGTTGGGTAAGGATGATTTTTCATCCTTACCTTTTTTATAAGAGGTGTTATGTTAAGATTTATACTGACTCGATTAGGTTATACACTAATTACACTTTGGTGTATTATTACATTAACTTTTTTACTAATGAAAGTCCTACCCGGTGATCCTTTTTATGATCCAAAGATTAAACCAGAAATCAAAGAACAACTCATGAAAAAGTATGGTTTAGATAAACCAATTCATGAACAATATTTCCAATATCTTGGTAATATTATAAGGGGTGACCTGGGTACATCCATTAGACAACCAGGAAGAAATGTTACAGACATTATTATTATGAGTTTTCCTAAATCCTTTGCAATTGGTTGGCGGGCGATTGTCTTTGCTCTGATATTTGGTTTGCTCTTTGGAATTATTGCTGCCTTTAATCATAATAGTATATTAGACTATCTGGTAATATTTATTGCCATATTTGGAATTTCAGTTCCGACTATGGTTGTCGGGCCCTTACTGGCTTACCAGTTTGGAGTGAATTTAGGCTGGCTGCCGGTTACAGTTACCAAATCATCCATGTCTCTGCTAATGCCATCCATTACTTTGGGATTGGGAACTTTAGCTTATATTGCCCGAATGATGAGAACAACAACGTTAGAAGTTCTGCATCAAGATTATATTCAGACAGCAAAGTCAAAAGGCTTAGATGCGATTTCAATTTCAATTAAACATGTGATTCGTAATTCAATTATGCCTATTGTTACTGTTTTAGGTCCTTTATTTGCAGCAATTATAACCGGATCAATTGTAGTAGAAAGGATTTTTGCAGTTGCTGGTCTGGGAGAATACTTTGTAAGTTGTATCCTGGAAATGGATTACCCCATGATAATGGGAATTACCATATTCTATGCAGCTTTAATTATCTTATCCATCTTGCTGGTTGACATTGCATACGGGATTATCGATCCGAGAATGCGTGTTTCCAATAATAAGGGAGGTAATTAAAGTGGAGCATTTTGAAAATAATCAATTTCGGTTTATTGGCAAGAATTTAAAAGAAGCGGAAGAGCTGCGCCGTCCCAGTTTATCTTACTGGAAAGATGCTTATCGGCGTTTAAAAAAACATAAACCTGCTGTTATTTCATGTTATGTTCTTGTGTTTTTAATCATCATGTCAATTATTGGTCCTTTTATCTCCAAAGCAGTAAATGGTCACACCTATAGGCGCCAGCAATTAGATGATCAAAATCAAACAACATTTTTAAGTAATCGAAGAGCAATAAAAATTACAGCCAATGATGTTTTTTTGTATGATAAATACCGTCGTAATACTCAGAAATCAAAAATTTATTTTACAAAAGTAAAATTTAAGGGAACAGGAACATTTACCTGCCGTATTGGTGATGCTGATGAAGCCATTAAACAGGGAGATAAAAAAGAGTATATTCTGACTGTTGAACAAAATGAAGAAGATTGGGATAGTTTTATTAATAATATTAACACTAAAGCAGCTGAAATTTTGAAAGAAGATCCTGATTTTCGTGGTTTTAAAGTGGTAAAAAAAGGAAATAAAATAATTATGGAAACTCAGGGAGAAACCAAGTTTAATACCCGTTATTGGCTGGGAACCGATGAGTTTGGCCGTGATTTATTTACCCGTCTCTGGGAAGGGGGAAGAATTTCCTTTTTAATTGCTTTTCTGGCTGTGTTTATGACTGTTGTTTTTGGTGTAATATATGGTGGTATTTCAGGTTATATGGGCGGTATGATAGATGTCATATTTATGCGAATTATTGAAATTATCATGGTTGTTCCTCCCATGTTATATATCATACTCTTGTTAAGCGTTTTAAAGCCTGGATTAGCTCCTATTATTATTGTTTTAGGTTCAACCAGTTGGATGGGAACTGCCAGGATTGTTCGTGGTGAAGTGATGCGTTTAAAACATTTTGATTATATTATGGCATCAGAAAAATTAGGGGCAAGCCCTAGCAGGATTATATTTCGACATCTTATACCAAATACAATGGGACCGATCATTGTAAATACAACTATCATGATACCGCGTATGATATTTGCCGAAGCTTTTTTAAGTTTTATTGGGCTTGGAGTACCCGTTCCCTTTGCTTCCTGGGGAAGCTTAATCAATGATGGGGCAAAAATATTTACTCAGCAGCCCAATCAGTTATTTGTACCGGCTATCGCTTTAAGTTTAACAATGTTGGCCTTCAATATCCTGGGAGATGGATTACGGGATGCCCTGGATCCACGATTAAGAAAATAAAAGAGGTGAATTATTTTGGATAAAATATTGGAAATAAAAAATTTGGAAACTTCTTTTGATACTTATGCAGGAGAAGTCCAAGCGGTACGTGATGTATCATTTGAGTTATATAAAGGGGAGACCTTAGCAATAGTAGGGGAATCCGGATGTGGTAAATCAGTTACTGCAAAATCAATTATTCGTCTAAATCCACAACCACCTTCCCGGTATAAAAGGGGAGAAATTTTATTAAATGGTGAGGATGTATTAAAAAAGACGGAAGCAGAAATGCTTAATATTAGAGGGGGAAAAGTTGGAATGATATTTCAAGATCCAATGACCTCACTCAATCCTACCATGGCCATTGGTAAGCAGGTAATGGAAGGGATATTACGGCATCAAAAAATATCAAAAAAACAGGCAAAGGAACAAGCATTAGAGATGTTAAAGTTGGTTAAGATACCGGATTATCAAAATCGTTTTAATGATTTTCCGCATCAGTTTTCTGGTGGTATGCGGCAGAGAGTAATGATTGCTATTGCTTTAGCATGTAAACCTCAGATACTGATTGCTGATGAACCGACAACAGCTTTGGATGTAACTATTCAAGCTCAGATACTGGATTTAATTAAAGAATTACAGGAAAAATTGAATATGTCTGTAATTATCATTACCCATGATCTGGGGGTGGTGGCACATGTATCTCAACGGATTCAGGTTATGTATGGAGGAAAAATTATTGAATCAGGAACATCTGATGATATTTTTTATCATTCCCGCCATCCCTATACCTGGGGTTTAATGCAATCCATTCCTCATCTTAACCTGGACAAAAGTCAAGAGGGATTAGCCTCAATTGAGGGAACTCCTCCGGATTTATTTCATCCGCCAAAAGGTTGCCCCTTTGCTGCTCGATGTGAGTATGCTATGGAAATTTGTTACAATCAAATGCCAGTTTTCTTTACTGTAAATGACGGTCATAAAACTGCCTGTTGGCTAAGTCATGCGGACGCACCAAAAGTAAAGACTCCAGAACATTTCTTAGTTGAAAGTCAATAAAAGTAAAGGAAAGTGGGAAAAATTATGATTGAGAATAAAAGTAAAACCAAAGAAGTATTGGTAAAAGTAAGAAATTTAAAAATGCATTTTCCAGTCGGAAATAAAAAGGTTTTAAAGGCAGTTGATGATGTCAGTTTTGATATTTATCGTGGTGAAACTTTAGGATTGGTAGGCGAATCCGGTTGCGGGAAAACCACTTGTGGAAGAGCAATCCTGGGAATTTATCAAGCAACAAGCGGGTCCGTTCAATATAAGGGATTAAATGTATTTTCCTTAAAAAAAAATGAAAAGAAAGTTTTTGATAAAGAATGCCAGATGATTTTTCAGGATCCTTATGCTAGTTTAAATCCCCGGATCTTAGTTGGTAATATTATTGGTGAAGGAATTGATATCCATAAGTTACATAAAAACTCTCAACGGGAAAATCGAATTCAAGAGTTGTTAAATATGGTAGGTTTAAATAAGGAACACAAAAACCGTTTTCCCCATGAATTTAGCGGCGGTCAAAGACAGCGAATTGGTATAGCTCGCTCTTTAGCAGTACAACCGGAGTTTATTGTTTGTGACGAACCCATATCAGCACTGGATGTATCTGTCCAGGCTCAGGTAGTCAATCTATTGCAGGAACTCCAAAATGAATATCAGTTTACTTATCTTTTTGTAGCGCATGACCTTTCAATGGTTCGTTATATTTCTGACCGGGTTGCAGTTATGTATTTAGGATCTTTTGTTGAGTTGGCAGATAGTAAAGAATTATATGATCATCCTCTGCATCCTTATACTAAAGCATTGTTATCCGCAATTCCTCTTCCTGATCCAAAAGTACAGAGAGAGAGAAAAAGGATACCCTTGGAAGGAGATGTTCCTAGCCCCATTAGTCCTCCTGCTGGTTGTAAGTTTCATACCCGTTGTTTTATGGCAGAGGATATTTGTAAAAAGGAATGTCCTAAATTTAAAGAAGTGAAACCTGGTCATTTTGTAGCCTGTCATTTAGTTCATTAATAAGTAAGAGCCGGCAATTTATTTTGTCGGCATTTATTTTATAATTTTATATCATTTGCCTTTTACCCCTCCAAAATAATCCTGATTGATAAACCAAATGAAAGAGAGTAGAATGAGGCAATTGAAAAAAGAAAAAACATTTAATTTTAACTGGTTAAACATGATACGGAAAGATTAAAAAGATTGGAATTATTAATAAAAAAAACCAGTTCAAAAGGAACTGGTTTTATGCTCCTCCGGACGGACTCGAACCGCCGACCTAGTGGTTAACAGCCACCCGCTCTACCAGCTGAGCTACAGAGGAAGGATGTAAATGATATACTATATAATCGGTATATTGTCAATCTTTTTTTAAATATTTTTGCCGGAAAATACCTGCTTAATTCATTGCTTACCCATTTTTTTTGTGATAAGATCTATTAAAATGAATAGCCCCTTGAGATTTAATTTATTGATATTGTTACTGATCTTCTCGTTTTCTGCCAGCAGTCAAAAGCTAATAACCGATTTTAATCAGTTTGCAAAAATGGTTCAGCCTGTTCTTGAAGGGAGTACTCAGGAAAAAAAATTACTCAACTATTTAGAGCAGTTCTGTGTTTCTCAGGAAATAGATTATCGGGCTATTCCTGTACAAAGCAATGATTTTGTTAGTTTATCAAATAATTTTAAAATCACTATTAAAGGGAAAGGTAAAGAAAAGGAAAATGTTGTATTATTGATCCCTTTAAATTCTTTTAAAATTTCCGGAAAATTATATGATAATACTTATATCCTCTATGCAACAATAGAATTAATCAAAAAATTACAGAATTATACTTTTAACCGGGACATTATCTTTTACTTTATCGGGGCATATGGCAAAGAAGGGTTAGAAAATCTTGGTTTAAAAAGAATGATTGAAGATGAGGTTGGTCTATTAAATAATAGTATGATTACAGTCTTTGATATATATGGAATTCCTGAAAAGATTAATTTTACCGGCAGCATCAATCGTCGTCCTATTCCCTCCCGTTTGTTGCAAGCTTTCATTTCAATACAAGAACATCAAGCAGCTGCAATTGTCTTTAATCAAGATGAAATAGCTAAAGCAAAATTTAATATTTTATCTTCTGATGAGGTATTAGAAGAACTTTTTAATCAAAACCTGTTAGCTCTTTCTTATACTAATTTCAAAAATCAACCTGTTGAACAAAGATATTCAGCTGCAAAACATAATCGACTATTAAAGTTTTTTACCCAATGGGTGCTCCACATGGACCAGCTTCCATTTGATGAAAATTTTGATTACAATTATAAACTTTTTCAAATGCTCAATCAGTATATTATTATTTCTGAAACTCAGCAAATATTTTTTTATCTGCTTATTCTTTTGATTGTCATTATTATTCGAACCTTTTTAGTATACAAAACCAGAATCCGTGTTTCTCTGTTTATCTCAATTATTCCTTTTTTTATCCTTTTGCTTTTTATTTACTACTTTTTATCATTTATTCCCTTGATCATTTTTCTTCCAATCGAATGGTTAATGAAAGTTGAACAGCTTTATGCCAGAATTCCTCTGTTTTATTTAATCAATATTTTAATTGTCCCTTTATTAATCTTGTTCATTTTTTATGAATGGATAAAAAAGCTGCCTTTTCCCAAGCATAATTACCTTTATTTTCTTGGAGCAACTCTTCTTTTATATTTTCACTTAATTTTATTTACATTTTTTGATATTTCGTTAACCTATATTTTTCTTTGGGCAATTATATTAAACACTTTTGCTCAATTAGCTGGTAAAAAATGGGTCTGGAAATATCTTTTTTATCTATTAGCTTTCTTTCCATTATTTAAACTTATTTATGATTTATTAATTATTGGAGATATTCAATTAGCTAAACAGTTATTTAGTAATCCTCTCTATCTCCATTTTATTTACTGTTTTGTAACCTATCCTCTATTCCTGATCTGCATTAGGGTTTTCCTTATTAATGAAAGTAAACGCCGGAAAAACATCCATTCTTTTCAATTAAGAATGAATTACTCCTATTTTTTATTATTAATATTAGTTATTTCCTTTTTAGT
>JAKSBL010000101.1 GCA_022361115.1 Spirochaetota bacterium
ATATTCCTATAATTTTGACGGAGCAGGCTGGAGTTCTCCTAATGCAGAATGGCGGGAAGTGAGATTTTATAACCTGGAGGAAGGCTACCATACATTCATGGTAAAAGCTCTTCATAACTCCATGGAGTCAGATACCAAGGCTATTACTTTTTTCGTCGATATTAACAAACCAGCCTTTGCTGCTGATAAAATTGCTATAGAAAAACTCTATGATGAAAAAGATGTTTTCTATGCAGTTAATATTGTTGGAACAGCTGGGGCTATTGCTGATATCTCTTTAAGGGAAGTTTATATTAATGATCAGGCAATCGACTTTTCTTCTGACGGAAGTTTTGCAGCTTACCATATTCCATTAACCAAAGATGGTATCAATCAAATAGAGCTTGTTGCCTATGACAAAGTGGGTAATTATACAGAATACCAGGTAGAAGTTGATAACCCTATTACGACTATCCTCTATCCCCAATATGATAATGTCCGATTCAGCCCATTGACTCTTGTAGGAAAAATCAATGAGGAAATTTCAGCTGGCATGGAACTCTATCTGTTTGATCCAACCTGCGAGGACCAGGGAGCAGGAAATTACTCAGGCTGGAAAAAAGCCAGAATCAATGAAGACAAAACATTCTTTGTTGAGGATGTTTATGTAAATCCTGGTTCTGCAGAAAAAGAGATTAAAACAACCCTTAAAATAAAATCGGTTTTTGAAACCGGCAAAGAATTTGAGCGGGAATTTATCGTAGAAGCCAACAATATCCTCATGCCGATTGAGCTTACCTTGAGTAACCATGCAGCAGAAGGGGAAAATGCAGATACCTATGTAAAAATCAGTTGTGTGGCTAATGTGGATAATATTTCATCCTGGAGTGTAGATTATGATGGGGATGGAATTTATGACACCATTGATATGGTTGACAATCCGGAGCTGGCAGAATCCAAAGTTCATGAATGGGAGCACAAATACTCCAGCTTAGGACTGGTTTCTCCAAGAGTGAGAGTCATTACCAGAGATGGTATCTTTTTCTCAGTTACCGACACTCTGATTATCCATGAGAAAATTAAAGAAGCCTCTAATAAGATGATCAATGCGCCAAAATCATTATCAACAGTCAGCCTGGAAGACAAGTCCAAAAAAGTATTTGTCCTGATGAATGATGGTGAAAATGATTTTATCGAAGTTTACAATATTGGCAGACATGACACTTATATTTCCAATAAGGTTTTTGAAATAAACCTGAGTGATATGAATATCAATAACCCAGTTGTTGTCAGAGCATTAAATAAAGACAGGCTCTTTGTAGGTGCAAACAATGAGTCTACCAGCCAGGGAATCATTTATGAATTGGCAGCCAATGAGTTTGGCAATTACATTATCGCTGAATCAGTAGAGTGTGATGACTTTATCAATGACTTAACCCTGGATGAATACAACTTGTACATCAGTTATGAACAACAGAACTATTTAACAAAAATTCCTCTGCTTGCTGTTGAAAATCAAACTAATCTGCTGGATACAGCTAACAAAACTAATGTTACCCCTGATATTTATAATACAGTTGGCTTAAACAGCAATCTGGGAATAACTAAAGATCCAATGGGATTATTAATTGCTGATTACTTTAACCAGCGCATCATCCGCCTATCCAACGGCATGAATATGCTGGAACAGTTTGGTAATTTTGGTGTTGAAGAAAAAGAATTCTTAAAACCAGCGATTATTAAGTCTTATGAAAACCGGATTTTTGTTTTTGATGAAGAACGGAAGGATATCCAGGTTTTTGATTTAAATTATCTGCCTGTCTGTACATTAAAGTATGATACAGCTCCAGATTACCATAATTATCTGGCCCCAGAGTTTTTTAACAATATTGCAGATGTTGATATTATTACTAAAGAAGAAGGCAATTTGCTCTATTACTATGCCTTAATCTTAAGTGAATCGACTGGCAAACTCGCCATGCTGAGACTTCCTCAATGGGAAGAGCTTCGGGCAAGAGTAAGAAACAACAAGATTGTCTTTATTCAGGATGGTGAAATTTTTACTTCCAAACCCGATGGGGGAGACCTGAAAAAGATCCTTTCCAGTGACAGTATTCCAAGAATTGAAGGGACACTGGATTATCCAGCTCTTTCACCAGACGGCAAGACATTGGTTTTTACTTCACGAATTAAATTATACAATGGCCAGGTGGATGCCACAGGCCAGACCAATGACCATGCCTATGACAATATTTACTATGTAGATATCGAAACCCAGGAACTGGTTCAAATGAACCTGGGCAGTCTTAATGGGTATGAAATCGAACGTCCGGTCTTTAACTCTAATGGTGATAAGATTGTTTTCTCTGCGAAAACTTCCGATAGTAAATGGCAAATCTATAACTATGAGTTTAAAACAGGTTTTGTCACTAAAGTTTTTGATTCTGAAGAAAACGCCAGATTTCCCTACTATTCTCCAGATGACCGGTTTATTGTCTTTACCACTGATTATGATGGTGATGAAGAGATTGAGCTGATTGATACAGAAAACACCAGCATGCGAGTCCAGGTAACCGCAAATTATGCAAGAGATTCATTACCAGTCTGGAGTTCTGTTTACCCATTTGAATTACAAAACATGGCAGACAAGAAAGTAGAATCTAAAATTGCTTTTGTCAGTGAGCGGAACAACCATAAAGGTGTGTATTATGTTTATATTTCACATCAGAGTGAATCCGACCTGCGAGTGATTTATGCAACCAAACAGTCCAATGATCAGGATGTGGGTAATAATCCCGATGGAGCAGCTATAGAATTAACTAATGCTAATGTGGAAGGTGATTATCCCTGCTTTACCGGTGACGGCCAGTCTGTAGTCTTTGAATACTATGATGGTGATAAACAACGGTTAAGGCGCTGTAATTTTACAGAAAATTTTATCTCTGACCCAATCCAAAATGATCTGTTGCTGGGTAATACACAATTTACCCTCACTGACATGGAATTACCTGGTGATGTAATGCGGCCTGCTGGAATGAAGAACATGATTACAAATTTTACAGCAGTCAACACTAATGGTGATGAGATCAAACTTACCTGGAACAGGTATACTGAAAATGATATTTTTTACTTTATACAAATAAAAGAGAAAAAAGCTGAAATTCTAACAGCAGAGAAAAAGGTTTTCTCCCAGTCTGGTGCTGTCCTACAAGGCCTGACCATGGGAATGACTTATATGGTTCGTGTTTATATTGAAGAAAATGAAGAAGAAGTCGCCACCAGTCAGTGGAAAGAAGTGAAAATGCCCGAAGTCATTGCACGACCAAGTTATGAGATTGATGAAAACAATCCTTACTTAGTCAAACTTCAGGCCTGGAAGCCAGAAGATAGTGAAAATTCCTGGGAATTTGAATGGCTGATTGATAATACACCCATCAGTGCTTCTTACAGTCAGGATTATCTCTATGAATTTGCTACCAGCGGAACCAAAACCATTGCTTTAAAGGCTTCTGTTTCTAATGAATCAAATGTCTCTTCACCTATGGAGATCAATATTGTCAGTGACATTGAACCGGTTATCGAGTATGTCCTGGCTGAAGATTCCAGTTATATTGAACTGTCAGCAGAGAACTCCCGGGGGAATAAAATAGATTTTTCATCTACTCTCTGGACAATTTCCGGGCCTGGCAGCAACCCTGTGCAGGTGACAGGCTCTAATGTAATTGTTCAGTTAGATAACTTTAGCCATAAAATCAATGTTAACCTGGCACTCAAACGAATTATGGTCAATGGCCAGCAAACCACTGATACCATTGAGAAATCCATGGTCATTGACCTGGATCTGAAAGAAGTCGTTCCGGTTATAACATATGAAGCAGATACCATTGATCCAAAACTTTTTAAGTTCAGCGGCGAGCAGTCTAAAGGAAATATTGACTGGCACATGGCCAGCTGGAAGCTTTACGCTGATGGTGAAGTGATCCACCAGGAAAACAGTGTCAGCACCATGCTCTATCAGTTTTCTGAGGCTAACACGGATAAGGTTTACACAGTCACACTCACGGTACCAAGAAGAAATGACGGAATGACAGAAACAGTATCACAAATAGTTTCTGTTGAAGCCACTCCAATTGAACCAGTCATGGATTACCAGATCCTGGATTTAACGGAAGGGGAAAATGTAGTCGGAGCAAAATTATTATTAGATTGTACCAAATCAACTGGTTCAAATATTGACTTTAACAATGCCCGCTGGTCCGTACCAGTTGCCGGAGGTTATGGTGAACAGCCAACACAATTTGGCCCAACAGCCATCTATAACTTAATGAGTGTAGATCAGGGTTTAATGATTGAAGTTGCACTGACACTCAACAGAAGAAACGGTACAGATCCCATTACCATTACCAGAATGATCAATTTGACAGAAGGAGAACTGCCTGAGGCTAAAATGATTGTGAATGAAAATATTGAAGGAAACACCAATGGTATAATTGTTACCCTTGATGTTCTAAAATCCACAGGTCCAAATATTAAATGGGAACAAACAGAGTGGTTAATTGATGGCAATCCATACCAGAATAAGGGCCCGGTTGCCAAAATAGAATTACCTGCATCTGGTGAAAAAACTGAAGTAAATTACACTTGTACATTGTACAGAGATGGAGCACAACCTGAAACTAAAACTGGAAAGATCAGTTTAAAAGAAAATACTATAGTTCCATTAATTTCTTATAAAAGATTATCTGAGACAAGAAAAAATGTTTATGAACTGTCGGTGCTTGATACTCAAGGCATTAATATTGATTGGGAAAGAACGGACTGGTATATTTTTGATGGTAATGAAAATGTAATACAAAAACGAGGTGCTAAAATCTCTCATGCTTTTGCTCTTACTTCAGAACAGCAAGGTTATCCTGTTATGGCTGAGATGTATTTTAAAGATAGTAGTTATCCTTTTGTTACCTATACAACAATAGATGTAGAAGGTGATGAGCTATTGCCAATTATTACTTATGATCAAGAAGGGGATGATCAGAATGTGATAACGTTCTCTGCCACAACTTCAAAAGGTTCTAATATTGACTGGAATCAAGCAAAGTGGACTTTTGGAGATTCTTCTGAATCTCAATACGGAACAACTGTTATTCATCAATACCCCCTTAATGAGATAAATAAAACGTTTAAAGTGAGTCTAACTTTAACCAGAAGAAGTACCAATGGTGATACTGAAGTTAAAACTGTCTATAAAGATATAAAAATTGGAAAAGATGAAATCAAGGCAGTTATAAAAGTATTGAAAAAAGATGGTGATTATTTAGTTCTTTCAGCAGAAGATTCAGAAGGAAAAGGTTTGATACTGGATAGATCAAATTGGTTATTTGAAGGAGAAGGAGATAATAGTAGTTATAGTGAAGCCTTACGAGGTGGGGCAGTAATGAAGGATTCGTTTAGTTTAGATAGCAATAATTATTTTAAATCAGATGCTGGTATTAGTTTTGATGCAGGAGTGACTATTTCTCCAACAACAATCATTGCTAATGCAGGACCAGTAGCAATAACTACTTCTTCTGGCCCTTTTCTTAATTTTAAAGCTTCAAGTTCAACGGCTCTGGGAAATAGTATTAGTGATACTGCTGGTAAATCAGTTGAAGTAGCTGATTACTCAAATTATC
>JAKSBL010000107.1 GCA_022361115.1 Spirochaetota bacterium
ATAAAAAAATCATTAATATTAATAAGGAGACAAAAAAAATGAACAAGGAACTATACCTATGGGACGTCCATTAAGATTTATTTTAGAAAACACTACCTATCATATTTTTGCACGATTTGTTAACTATGAGAAATTCTTAGGAGGAAAGACATACAAAGAAATCATGTATCAAGTTATACAATATACAAAGAAAAAGCATAATTTTCAGCTAAATGCTTATGAAATGCTAGATGATCATTATCACTTCATCATTAAAACATTAAAAAATGGTGATATTTCTAAGATTATGCACATGATTAATAATAGATTTGCCAAAGCTGTCAATAAAATAATGAATCGACGTGGACCTGTATTTAATGAAAGATATGGCTCTAAAGTCATCGATCATGCTAAAAATCCTATTAAGTATTTCTTATCTTTACTCTGGTATATGGCTTATAATTCTGTCCGTAAGGGGTATGTGGAAAATCCTAGAGATTATTTATATTCTTCAATTAATCAATACCTACTGAAAAATTATATAGGTAGGATAAAGATCACTTTACACGAGATATTTTTAAATCTTAGTGATAATTTTTCAGAGCGATTAGAAGTTTTATTGTCTATGGAAAAGGAATACCTGGAATATTTGGCAAACTCTTATTAAATACTGTGCCTGGCACCGGAATCACATTGTTATTCGCTAGATAGGCTGCATAATCAGAAGCAGCTTGGGACAACTGCTGTTCTGTTTTTAATGTCATTATAGGCCCCATTATCAGTACCAGAATCAAAATAGGTCCTTAATCCATCTTCAGCATACTGGGCTGGATTGGTTCTAACAGAATTAATTTCAGTTAATAATGAGTTTATTTACCTATAAAAATAAAAAAATCAATTTAACAAAAAAATGTTTCAAACTCAAATCCGAATAGACCTCCTCTCCCTTTCTTAATCCAAAAACCTCCTGAATCAGAGAATAAAAAATTTACTAATTTCCCCAAAAAAAAGTAAAAATCTTTATAGACTTATCATCAAAATTGTAATATTTTTAGGTAATCATACTAATAATTGAAGAGTTACTATGGAAGCCAGTAAAAATATCATTGTAAAAGGTGTGAGAGAACATAACCTTAAAAATATAGATGTTGTCATGCCTCGTGATAAAATGATTGTTATCTCCGGAGTATCAGGCAGTGGAAAATCTTCCTTTGCCTTTGATACTATTTATGCAGAAGGCCAACGCCGTTATGTTGAATCCCTTTCTGCTTATGCCAGGCAGTTTTTAGGATTAATGGAAAAACCAGACCTGGATTATATTGAGGGTTTGAGTCCGGCCATTTCGATTGAACAGAAGACTACTCATAAAAATCCCCGTTCTACAGTAGCAACAGTAACTGAAATCTACGATTATCTCCGTTTAATGTTTGCCAGGATTGGGATTCCTTATTGTTATAAATGTGGGAAAAAAGTGGAAAGCCAGAGCATTGATCAAATTATTGAACAGATTCTGGAGCATCCTGAAGGAACCAAGTTAATGATCATGGCACCAGTTGCCCGGGGACGCAAAGGAGAGTACCAGAAAGTATTTGAGGATGCTAAAAAAAGCGGTTTTGTCCGGGTACGGGTAGATGGGCAAATGCACATGCTGGAAGATGAAATCAAGCTGGATAAACAAATAAAACATACTATCGAAATTGTTATTGACCGTTTAGTCATGAAATCAGATATTCGGAAAAGGCTGGCTGATTCAGTGGAAATTGCTCTGGGATTAACCAATGGTTTGGTGAGTATTGATTATGAAGGTACAACTGAGATTTATTCTGAGAAATTTGCCTGCTTAGATTGCGGAATCAGTTATCCTGAGATTCAGCCCCGCATTTTTTTTTTTTTTTTTCCTCATGGGGCTTGTGAAGATTGTCACGGTCTAGGTGAAATCATGGAGTTTGATTTAAAAAAAGTCATTCCTGATGAAAACTTATCCATCAGCCAGGGAGCCATCCAGACCCATCAGCCCAAGCAAAATTTTGTATATGGCCAGCTAAAGGCATTAGCAAAGCATTTTCAATTTGATATCTCAACACCCTGGAAGGATATGCCTGAGTCAGTGAGAGATATTTTACTCTACGGAACCAAAGAAGAAATCTATTATCAATACCAGTCCAAATCCAGAAAGGGAAAATGGGAATTTACCGGTAATTATATGGGCATTATGAATGATTTGAAGAGACGGTATAAAGAGTCTATTTCAGAAGGAGTGAGAAAATGGCTGGAAAACTATATGACAGTCGGTATTTGTCCTAAATGTGAGGGAAAGCGGCTTAATAAAATAGCCCTGTCTGTTAAAATACATGACCGCAATATCCATCAGCTCACTCACCTGTCTGTTCGGGATTGTTATGATTTTCTGGAAAGTTTAACTTTAACTGAAACAGAAAGTAAGATTGCCTACCAGATCTTAAAGGAACTCCGTTCCAGGCTGCGCTTTCTTATTGATGTAGGACTGGAATATTTAACTCTAGACCGAAAAGCTGCCACCCTGTCTGGTGGTGAAGCTCAGCGGATTCGCTTGGCAACTCAAATCGGTTCTCGTCTGGTTGGTGTATTGTATATTCTGGATGAGCCAACTATTGGTTTGCATCAAAGAGACAATGACCGCTTATTATCCACCTTAACTGAACTACGTGACCTGGGCAATACCTTGCTAATTGTGGAGCATGATGAACACGTTATCCGGACAGCTGATCACGTGATTGAATTAGGTCCAGGTGCTGGTGAACATGGTGGTGAAGTAATAGCACAGGGCACCCCTATTGATATTGAAGAAAATCCTGACTCGGTTACAGGTAGATATCTGGCAGGTATCAATGAAATCAGCATCCCTGCAAAAAGAAGGCCAGGAAATCAAAATATTTTATCTATAAAAAAAGCTAATCTTCATAATTTAAAAGATATTTCTGTAGATTTTCCTCTGGGTAAGTTGATTTTAATTACCGGAGTGAGTGGTTCTGGAAAATCAACACTGATCAATGATGTATTATATCCAGTTTTAGCTAATCGTTTAAACCGGGCTAAATTGACAGAACAGGGTTTTGGATCGATCGAAGGGATTAAACACTTAGATAAAGTTATTAATATCGACCAAAGTCCTATTGGCCGTACCCCTCGTTCCAATCCGGCTACTTACACAGGTCTTTTTACTTATATCAGAGATCTGTTTGCTAATTTAGAAGAATCAAAAATCCGGGGCTATAAACCTGGACGCTTCTCTTTTAATGTTAAAGGGGGACGGTGTGAACATTGTCAGGGAGATGGCCAGATAAAAATTGAGATGCATTTTTTACCAGATGTTTATATTCGTTGTGAAGTTTGCAAAGGCAAAAGATACAATCAGGAAACCCTGGAAGTGAGATATAAAAATTATAATATTGCAGAAATTCTGGAAATGACAGTAGAAGAAGCTCTGCGGTTATTTGAGAAACAACCTTCTATCAGCCGCAAGCTGCAGACTCTTAAAGATGTTGGCCTGGGCTACATAAAACTTGGCCAATCTGCTCTGACACTCTCTGGAGGAGAAGCACAGCGAGTTAAACTGGCCTTAGAGCTTTCTAAAAAGCAAACCGGAAAAACAATCTATATTCTGGATGAACCCACTACAGGTTTACATTTTGCTGATGTTCATCAACTGGTAAGTGTTATCAATCGATTAGTCGATCAGGGCAACACCATGATTATTATCGAACATAACCTGGATATTATTAAAATAGCTGACCACATTATTGATTTGGGCCCGGAAGGGGGTGATAAAGGTGGTCAAATCATTGCTCAGGGAACACCAGAAGAAATCATGGACAATACCACCTCTCACACAGGCTATTATCTGAAAAATATAGTCCAACAGAGAAATTAGAAAACTCATATGGAAAAAATCAATAAAAAAGCAGTATTTTCAATGTTAGTCTCATCCTTAAGTTTTGCCTGTATGGGGGCCGTAGTAAAATGGGCAGACAATGTTCCTCTCATTCAAAAAGTACTGTTTCGCAACCTGGTAATTTTATTTATTGCCTTATTTACCCTGCGTAAAAGTCCCATTTTAGC
>JAKSBL010000268.1 GCA_022361115.1 Spirochaetota bacterium
GGAATTTCCACAAAAAAAAACAGGCCTAAAGATTAGGTTGGTAATCTTAGCCCCCACTATCCTGTATTGCTAATGCAATTGAGTTATGATTCCCCTGCTTTTACTAAAAATCTTTATCTGTGTTTTTTTGTATCAATTAGTGTTTTTCCGTGAATAATCTTCCCATTCAAGGATTTACATAAAACTTTTAACAATACCTTTTTAAATTTCATTAAAATAAAAAATTATGGTAACAGAAAATTTTGAAAATTGTAGTTCTTTTTTAATTATACCGGATAACTAAAGTCTCACCCATTTTTTTTACGTAAGCGCTTCATTATTTCTAAGCAAAAACGGATCGTGTGATAACAACTTTTCCATTCATTGACTTTCTGATTATCAATCTTTTGGCCTTTTGGAAACCAAAACCATTCTCCTGATTCATTATCAATAAAGCTGGTTTTAATAAAATTCCATAATGACAGGACAGCTTCCCAATATTTATTATCTTTAGATAACTGGAATGCTGTTAAAAAGCCTATCATGCTTTCAATTTGTACCCACCAGATATATTGGGTATTGATAGCTCCTTCAGCGGTTTTACCATGAACTATTTTTCCTGCTTTATATCCAAATTGATACACATTCTCTAACAATTGAAGAATCCAGGCTTTAAGTTCTTCAATATGCGGATAACTGGTATCAGATGCAAGGTGATAAATTAACCAGGCAGTTTCAATCGTATGGCCATACCAGATTTCCTGGCTTAAAGATTGCCAACTTTCGGTCATTTTTTCGGAAAAAGCTCCAGATTTGTGATCATAAAATCGCTCTTTAATTAAAGTAATTAAACAATGAATTGATTTTTTTAGCTCTTCATTAGGATAAATTTTAAATAACTCTCCATAAGCTTCTAATAGATGGAGATGAGTGTTAAATAGTTTTACTCGCTCTTTTTTTAGTTGCCAATCCTGTGAAAAAAATGAAAAATAACCACCATATTTCTGATCAAATGTCTTGTTTTCCAATCTTTGATAAAGGTGACTACATTGTTCTAAAATTTGATTATTACCCTCTATCGAGTAATAGGCGGCTAAAGCTAATAATACCTTGGCCTGACCTTCACAGTATTTATCTTTTATTAAAGGTTGACCTGAATGATCTACCAACCAGAAAAAACCCTGGTTTTGTATATCTAACATATACTGATTAATAAAATTAAAAGCACAATGTGCCAGTTCTTGACATTTATCAGCTTTTTGCTCTTGATAAAGTCGAGCAAAGGCATATAAAATCCGGGAATGATGAATCAACCCTTTTGGGGCTTTTAAATTGGGTGAATTTTTATGATTAATTGCACCTAAAAAACCACCATTTTTATGATCCCTCCCCGTATGATACCAGAAGGGAATCAGATTTTTCTTCAAATGAGTAGCTATTTCTCGATAGAGTCGTTCTGTTTCTTCCATATTTCTCTATTAGTCCAAAAATCAGCTAGTAACCATAATAACCTAAGAAACTCTGATCTCTAACCCATAGTTACCACAACCTGGTGAATTTTGTGATCCTTAAAAACCGGAATGACCTTTCCGTCGATCGGCTGATTATCTACTAATATCTCTTTTATACCCTGATTTACCTGTTGCGGATTGCAAATTTTGATCTGATATTCAGCATTTCTAAACTTTCTGGTAACTTGAAATTCTTTCCATTCCCTGGGAATAACCGGATCAATGATTAATCCATGGTAATCTGGCCGAATTCCTAGTATCCATTGAGTAATTGCTACATAATTCCAGGCAGCAGTCCCTGTTAGCCAGGAATTTTTAGCTTCTCCATGTCGGGAAGCATCTTTTCCTGCAATCATTTGGGCATAAACATAAGGTTCTGTTCGATGTATTTCACTAATATCCTCCAAATAAGCTGGAGCAATCTTCTGATAATAAGCAAAAGCTTGATCCCCTCTACCAAGTTGGGTTTCCGCTATCATAATCCAGGGGTTATTATGACAGAAAATACCAGCATTTTCTTTGTAACCTGGAGGATAAGTACTGACTTCTCCCAGGTTGAGATAATACTTTTGAAAGGCAGGATTGAGGAGAACAATTCCGTAAGGGGTATCCAGTTTTTCTTTTACAGAATTCAATGCTCTTTCTGGTAATCCCTGCTCTTTTCCAATTTGGGCCATTGAGCAAAATCCCTGTGGCTCAATAAATATCTGTCCTTCTTCACACTCAGCGCTTCCGATTTTTTTACCACTATTATCATATGCACGCAAAAACCATTGGCCGTCCCAGCCATGCTGGATAACTGCTTCCTCCATAATTTTTAGCTCTTTTTGAGCAGCCTCAGCTTCGGTAACTTTTCCGACTTCTTGTAGAATTTCCACATACTCTTTGCCAATATAGACAAACATACCAGCTATAAAAACAGATTCTGCAGTTTTTCCCTCTTGATTCGTACAGGTTTGAAAAGATTCATCTGGATTAGTGGAATACGCATTAAGATTGAGACAATCATTCCAATCAGCCCGGCCAATCAAAGGCAATCCATGCGGCCCTTTATTATTAACTGTAAAATAAAAAGAACGGTTAAGGTGTTCCAGTAATTTATCTGCCTTAGCTGGGTTATTCTCAAAATCAACCTGTTCATCTAAAATATCCCAATCACCTGTTTCTTTAATATAGGCACTAACTGCCAGGATTAACCAGAGAGGATCATCATTAAAATTAGATCCGATCGCATCATTTCCCTTTTTGGTAAGTGGCTGATATTGATGAAAGGCACTTCCATCTTCCAGTTGGGTTGCTGCTACGTCTAAAATTCGTTGTCTGGCAGCTTCTGGAACTTGATGAACAAATCCTAAAAGATCCTGGTTGGTATCCCGAAACCCTAAGCCTCTGCCAATTCCAGATTCAAAAAAAGAAGCACTCCGGCCAACATTAAAGGTCATCATACACTGATAGGGATTCCAGGTATTAATCATACGGTTCAGCTTTTCATCCGGATGCTGAATACTCATCTTATTTAACCGGTGATCCCAATACTCTTTTAACTCAGCTAAAGCGGTTTGAACTTTTTCTACAGTATTATATTGATCTATCATTTCCTGAGCAGTATTTTTGTTGATGATTCCCGGAGCGGACCATTTATCTTTATCATCATTTTCCACATAACCAAGAATAAAGATCAAATCTTTGGTTTCTCCAGGAGCTAAATCAATATTTAATTGGTGAACAGCTACAGGAGACCAGCCCTCAGCAATAGAATTGGTTGCCTGGCCTTTTATTACGACTTCAGGTTGTTCAAACCCCTGGTAAGGCCCTAAAAAAGCTTCACGGCTGGTATCATATCCCTGAATAGCTGAATTAACCGAATAAAAAGCATAATGATTTCGTCGTTCCCGGTACTCGGTTTTATGATAGATCACTGAGCCAGCAACTTCTATTTCCCCGGTGTTGAAATTCCTCTGATAATTGGTCATGTCATCTAATGCATTCCAGAGACAAAATTCTAGAAATGAAAATAGCTGCAATGTTTTTTTTGTATTTCCCTGGTTTCTTAAAATTACCTGCTGAATTTCCCCTGTATAGTCTTGAGGAACAAAAAACAAAACTTCACAGGAAAGATCATTTTTTTTCCCTTTGATTCGAGTGTAACCTAATCCGTGATGGCAGGAAAAATCATCTAATTGGGTATTCACAGGCTTTACACCAGGATTCCAGACAGTTCCATTATCTTTAATATAAAAATAACGACCTCCCCAATCCAGCGGAACACTATTATAGCGGTAACGGGTCAGTCTCCGTAACAATGCATCTTTATAAAAAGAATATCCCCCTGCTGTGTGTGAAATGAGAGAAAAAAAGTCCTGGTTTCCCAAATAATTCATCCAGGGTAATGGTGTATGGGGATTATTAATAACATATTCACGATTCTGATCATCAAAATGTCCGTATTTCATTTCATTTTCCTTTCATAGTAATTGATTCCATATTTTCAGTTGTTTATAAGAATATTCACTAATTGTCACAAAAAAGCACGAATTTACACAAATATTTTTGAAAGAAACGGATCAGGGATTCGTGTTTTTTTGTGCTCATCAGTGATTTTTTATAATATAACTTTTCTCAGGATAGGCTATTTAATATAAATAATTCATTGCCTGTCCAGATGGCTTTACCGTTTTCATTGATCTCTGGTAATGAAAAGAGTTTTTCAACAATCATACCAGCAGCCCCATAGGCTACTACTTGATAACCTAAAGCTGAAAAAGAAATTCTGCATTTTACACTGTCATAATAAGGCCAATTATGTTGGATTTCATCATTTAAAATACTGATAATTTCCTGGTCATGATCTTTGATAAATCCCCCTAAATAGAGGTGGCTAAAATTAAAAGTATTAACCAATAAGGCAAGATTTTTTGCTAATTCCCGCATAACTTGCTCAAACAGGTGATAGTCATGCCCTGCCTCCCGGATTTCATTGTCGGTTAAGGAAAACTGACTTTTATTCTGATTCTTCCAGAATATACTTCTAAACTCACCAGCAGAAAAATCACTTCCATAATAGACTTTTCCATTAATGACAATCCCTACTCCAACGGCAAAGTCACCAAAAAGATAACTGGTTTTATCACTCATCCCTTCCCGAAACTCACCAAGAACATAGATAAAATTTTTAAGTTCCTCATGTTGGCCAAATGCTAATTCACCCCAGCAACAACAATTTGCATCATTTTCCATATAAATAGGAATATCTACCACATCTTTTACTTTGCTGATAAAGTCATATTTTTCAGTAATATTTAAAGGGATAGATTGATAAATACACCCCTCAGCTGAATGAATAATACCGGAGAGCCCAACTCCGATACCAATTATTTTTTGGCGATTTTCTTCCAGCTGTCTTTTGATGTCGGTTACAATATCGATAAAATATTCGACCAGATTATCCCCGGAAAGGCTGATTTGCTTACTTTGTGAAAATAATATTTTTCCATTGATGGTGGTGACAACAGCATGATAAGAATCAGGCTGTAATTCAATTCCCAATAAAACACCAAAATTTTGATTAATGGTTAAAGGAACCGGTTTTCGCCCCCCTAGAGGCCCAGCCTGGCCTTCTGATGTTTGTTCAATTAATTTATTTTTCAATAATAAAGAAACAATATTAGAAACGGTTGATTTATCAAGATGAAGAATTTCTGCCAATTTTATACGGCTAATCTCTCTGTTCAACCAGATTGCCCTGAGAATTCTGGCAATATTGATTCTTCTATCCAGCTTATCTCCAAACATTCTTACTCCTACATAGTAGGTTAGTAGATTTTATCAACTAACCCCTTTTTATCACGAATTATTCCTACTGTCAATGGTAAATTTAGATTTACTATAAATTATTGTAAATGGTAAATCACAAAATGGCAAATTTTTTTGAAATAATCTATAAAATCTCCAGGTTTTAAAGTGAAAATACTTGTTTTTATCCTTTTTTGTGAAAGCTTCTTTAAGATTTTACTTAATTAAAATGGTTCCTGTAACGTCTGGAATCATTAATTTTCACTTTTTTTCATTTTGTTATTGACAGGAATGTTTTACAGTGATATAAATTAAGTTAGTTGATTTCTTAAACCAACTAACGGGAATTTTTACCCGGGAAAATAAAAACGGAGGACATAACATGAAACGAATTGTTGTTTTTCTGCTAATTGCAATTTTATCTGTCAGTCTATTAACCAGTTTTTTCTTTAAGAAAAAGCAAAAAAAGGTTGTAGTGAAAACTATGGCTTATGGGGATAACTCAAATCCAGAAGGGATCAATTGGATTCGAATCGTTGATACTTTTGAAAAAGAAAATCCCGATATTGATATTGATTATGAGATGCTTTATGATGAGGCTTATCACCAAAAAGTAACTGCCCGCCTAGCTTCAGGAGATGTTCCTGATTTAGCTTATATGGGAGCAGATGCTCGCTGGGGAGCTCCTTGGAGAGAGGCAAACCAGCAATTTGACCATCGTCCTTATCTTGATAAAAATCATTATGATGTTAATTTAATTCCTCCTATGGGACCAAATGGCGAAATTTTTGAAATTCCATTAGGAACTTCAAACATTACTACGGTTCTTTTTATGAATAAAGTTCTAGTAGAAGAACTTGGTTTTTCTACCCCTAAAACTTATCAGGACCTTGTAGCAATGGTTCCAAAAGCCAAAGCAGCAGGACTAGAAGTTGTTTCAATTGATGGTGCTGATGGCTGGGCATGGGGTTCCTGTCTTATGTCAGTTGTGGTAGCCAGAATGACAGGTGATCCTCACTGGGTACAAAAAGCTGTTCGTGGAGAAAAAAGCTTTACCGATCCTGATTTTGTTCGAGCACTGGCTTTCTTACAAACCATGCTCAAAGATGGGGTTATCAGTGAAAAATCTGTTCTAATAGACTATGGTACCAATTTATCTAATTTTAGTAATAAAAAGGCACTTTTTATGGTACAAGGCCAATGGGTTGCCGGAAGTATTGAAAATAGAGAAGTTGCTGATAATACTATTATGCTTGCTTGGCCAAAATTACCTGGTGAAAAAGCTGGAGTAGAAGGCTCTGTAGCTGCAGCTATTCAAGTTGGTTATGGATTAACAAAATCAGGTGCTTCTGATCCTAAAGTAAGAGATGCAGCTCTAAAATTTTTAAACTATTTCTATAGTGAACCAGAAAGTACTCAGCGTCTCAGAGACGGCTCGATTGTTGCTCCTATCTTAAAAGATTATCAAGCTCCCGATGATCTACCTCCTCTTGTAAAAGAAAAAGTAAAACTTGCTCAAACTGCTCCGACTACCGATGTAATTGATGCCTATTTAAGCGGTTCTCCTAATGATGCTTTAAATGCAGGAATGCAGGAAATTGTTTCAGGCAAAGCAACTCCAGAAGAAATTGCTAAAAAGGTAGAAGATTTACTAAGAAAATAATTTTAAAAAAACAATAAGAAAAGGAATCACTTTCCTTTTCTTATTGTTTCATCATTATTATCAGTTTATTTTAAGTAAGCTATTTTTAATATAAAGAAATACCGATAACAGGAACAGGATAGTTAACTAGGCTAATATTACCATTACTTTCAGAAGTGATTGTAATAATATCTTATTTAATAAATAAATACAAAAACAAAATTTTTGTATAATGTGGAGAATGTTTGTGAAGAAGAAGGATAAAAGAGATTTACTGATCTATTTCAGCTTTGTTAGTATAGGATTGTTTATCTACCTTTTTATCGTAGCTTATCCTATTTTTTACTCTATTTGGCTGAGTTTTACTGATTTTAATCCCAACAAGGGAGGAGACTGGAATTTTGTAGGATTTTTACAGTATAAAACCATGCTGGAAGACCCTAATTTTTATCATGCTCTGGGCAACAACATGATTATTGTTTTAGTCTCTGTTTTTGGTCA
>JAKSBL010000546.1 GCA_022361115.1 Spirochaetota bacterium
ATAATACTATTTAATGAGTTATAAACAAGTGCCCGCAAGTTAGCGGACACTTTTTTATTTTAATCTTTAAGATAAAAAACTATCTCTGTTTGCAGCTCTTCGGGTTTGGTTGTCTGAGGATCATTTAAATAAACTTCATAACCAATACCAGATGGTGTTCTGTTTTGTTGTTTGGCATAATCCATTAATTCTGTATAGGTTCTTTCTAAATCAGTATAAGGTCCAATATGCATAGCCACTACACATGGACCACCTGGAAGTGTGGAAGGGATGATGCGGCCTTGAGATTCAATTTTTGTTGAAATTGGAAATCCCATTTCTAATTGGAGATTTTCCATATCTTCGTTAAAATAGAGAACAAAGGGAGCCCCTGTTGGTTCTAAGCCTTTTTGTTCAAGATATTGCATGATTTCTCCATAACCTTGTCCTAGAACATTAGGTAGTTCCTTGACATCAGTTGTGGCTTTAATTGCGATTGTTCGTTGTTCATCTCTGGTTTGAATTTCCATGATTAACTCCTCATTAATTCATATATTTATATATTGTTACTGGTATTATAAGAGTCCTAATACGACAGGTGTATGTCGTATTAAAAAAACAATAATAATTTTTTTGTGATTTATTTTTAGATTATTATGATTTTACATATTTTTCATGAATTTTTTGTGACATTTCACCTAATATTGCTCGGATATGAGGTGGAGAAAGGACTTCCAGGTAAGGGCCATAACTGAGAAGAAAACCATAAAGCCATCCATCTTCAGGAATACTGATTTTTACAATGATTTCATTTGATTCCGTCGTTTGTACAATATTTGCACCCATAAAATCTTCTACTACCGGTTTCATAAAGGGGTCAAATTTTAGGAGGAGTTCAGTCATTTTAACTTTACCTTTAACTTCTGATTCTTCTTCAAAATCTTTAAAGCTTTTATTTTTTCTGGAAAAGTGTTCTTTTAAAAGTTGAGGATTGCGGATACGGCTCATCCGAAAAAGACGAAAATCATTACGGAGCCGGCAAAAAGCATATAAATACCAGCCTCGCCATTTAAAAACTAGTGTCATAGGTTCTAATTTCCGTACTTGAGTGATTAGTTTGTTACTTGTATACTCAACTTGCAGTAAACAATGATTTTCAATTGCATGTTGAACTAATGCAACCAGTTCCTGGTTTTGTTTCATTCCTCCAATCATACTGAAGTCAACATATAGTTTTTCTTCTCTTTCTGATAAAGCTTCTTTTTGATGTTCTCTTACTAAGGTTTGTACTTTTTCTATTGAGTTCCGGAGTTTTGAATCAGGAAGAGTTTTACTAATACTGCTTAATGAGGTCATAATAAAGAATAGATCGTCAACTGATAGCAGTTGACGATCCATTTTCCAGGTATCCATAATACTATACCCGCCTGCTGGTCCCTGGATAGTAACAATAGGAATCCCGGCAGCATTGATCGTTTCCATATCTCTTTGAATAGTTCGATGGGATACTTCAAAGTGGTCTGCTAATTCTCTGGCGCTAACTAAATTACGATTGAGAAGATAAATAATAATTGAAAGTAGCCGGTCTATTTTCATGATAATCTAAAAGTACCATTTTTTAGAATATCAGACAACTTGATTTCATTGGTCCCTAAATTTATTACATTCAGAGCAGTATTGAAAAAATGATCTGTTTCTATGGAGTTACAACTGGCAGAATGTTTAAGGAACACAGAGAAGAGAGGGGGGAGAGGATTTTTGAGCTTTTATGGTACAATGTTAGACATTTAAATCCTTGTTGCTAAAGATTTCCATGTTTCATTGCCATTTATGTCTATTCCCTCTTTCTCTGTGTTCCCTAAACATCCTCGGATATCTAAAAAAAATGATTGTTTTTTTTTATAAAAACTATTCTGATATTTCATTACTTTTATATTTTTGTAGTTCATTAATGATTTTACTATACCCAGTTATTGGATTATGACACTGATAATTTTGACAGATATACAATGTGTGCTGTTGCTTAATTGAGTATTGTTTATTGGAAGGACTGATTTTTTCTAACTTACTTTGGTTTTCCTTGGTTTTAACTAGAATGAGTTGATCTGATGAAGTTCTTTTTTGAATACTTTTAATAATTTCTTTCGCTTGATCATCCATTTTTTCTGTTGTTAAAATAAAATGGGAAGATGGATGGAGGTATTTAAATATTCCTTCAGCAAAATGAGGAATGCTTGCCGGATGCTGCAAATAAATAGCTGGCAGGGATTGAATCATACTTTCATAAATTTGTTGAAATTGGTTATTTTCAGTTAGATGATAGAGTTTGATTAATTGATGAAACATTACACTGTTGCCAGAAGGGAGTACATTATCACAAAATTGGGGGGATTGAAAGATGAGTTGTTCATTATCCTCACTGGTTTCCATAAAGGTAGCAGTGGGTAAATGATAAAATTTCTCAATAATAAAATTTGTTAACTGAACAGTTTTTTTTAGATATTCTACATCCATAGTTGCTTGAAACAATTCTAATAATCCCCAGTTAACAAAAGCGTGATCATTAAGAAAACCATATTTATTCCAGTGTCCTTGATAGTAATTATGGTTTAATTGGGGAAACGCAGATTTTATATAAAAATTAGCAATTTTTTGTGCCTGTAAAATATAATCCTCTTGGTTAAGAATCATACCTGCCCTGGCTAGGGCAACAATCGCTAAGCCGTTCCAGCTGGTTATTATTTTTTTATCCTTAAAAGGAGCAATCCTTTTTTCACGAGCTGCCAGTACTCTTTTTCTACACCGAATTTGCCAGCTGTTAAATTCAGAAAGCTCTTTTCCATGTTTTTTTGCAAAATTCATCGGCAAATCGGTTAAATGCAATATATTTTGACCATTAATAGTACCTGTTTGATCATCAATATAATTTCCTTCTGTCTTTACTCCAAAAAGTTTGAGAAATAGTTCTGTCTCTTCATCTAAGATGTTTTCCATTTCTGCTTGCTCAAAAAGATAAAATTTTCCTTCTTCTCCTTCACTGTCTGCATCTTCAGCAGAATAATATGCCCCTTCATTAGCTAACATGTCTCTAGATAAGTAGCCAATGATTTCATGTACAGTTTGAGCAAACCAGTTATTTTGAGTGATTTCATATGCCTTTGAGTATGCAAGGATTAATAATGCCTGATCATAGAGCATTTTTTCAAAATGAGGAGTTAACCACTGTTGATCCGTAGAATAACGGTGAAAACCAAAACCTATTTGGTCAAAAATTCCCCCTTTTCTCATGGCTGTTAGAGTTTTCTCAACCATTTCCAGAGCGGATTGGCTATCATATTGCTGGTAATATTTTATCAAGAATAGTAATGGGAAAATTTGAGGAAATTTAGGTTTGGTTCCAAATCCGCCAAAAAAGGGATCATAGGATTTTTGATAATACTGAAAAATTTGGTGCAATAAATTTTCATCTGTCTGTTGATCATCAGATGAAGGAGAAACTCTGGATAGTTCATGAGTAATATGATCAGCCGATGTTAAAAGTTCTTCCCTTCTGTCTTGCCAGTAATCGATGATATTGGGAAGCAATTCCAGTAAACCTATTCTGCCTGATTTATTGGTTTTAGGAAAGTATGTTCCTGCAAAAAATGGTTTTTTTTCCGGAGTCATAATTATTGTTAATGGCCACCCACCAGAACCTGTCAAAGCTTGACATACCGTCATGTAGACTGTATCAATATCAGGCCGCTCTTCTCTATCTACCTTGATGGCAATAAAATGTTTGTTTAAATAAGCTGCAACTTCTTCATCTGCAAATGATTCTCTTTCCATCACATGACACCAGTGGCAGGTAGAATAACCAACAGATAAAAAAATTGGTTTTTCTTCTTCGCGTGCTTTGTCAAATGCTGAATCCGTCCAGGGAAACCAGTTTACTGGATTGTGTGCATGCTGAAGGAGATAAGGAGAATGTTCTTCTGCCAAAAGATTAGAATCGGCAAATAGATTATTGTGTGCCATTTGTGACTCCTTATGCAAAACAAAATGAGGATCATTTCCTTAACTGGAAGGGCTGAGAATAATCCTGATGAATAAAAGATAATCATGAACCGAAAGGAATACAACTAAAAATTGATATTTTGCTAAAAACCGATTTTGATTGGGGAAAAATCTAAAGATTTTTGAAATAACTAATTTTTAATACTTTGATCAAACTTCTTTTTTTCTACTGGAAATAAACAGCGCAGCGGTTTATTCAGCATATTTTCGGTTTTGTGAAAGCAGCTGTACGGCCGGCTCTCCAGTTGAGGACTTACTTTACAGAAAACACTATTCCCTCAGGATAGAATTGTCCATCAAAACCCATTACCAATTGATACTCACCTTTTCCCTGCTTAAAAGTGAAAGTTAGTGTAAAAGTCTGATCATTCTGCCATTCTGGCTGCAATAAGCCTAAACCAGTATAAAAGGTTCCGTTAGGTAGATAATAACGGGCTTTTTTATCCGGAAAAAAGAGAAAAATCGTCAGCCTTTCTTTTGGATAAATTCCTAAATATTGAAATGTAAATGTTTGCGTCTTTTCATATTTAAGGGTTCTTTGATAACCTTGCATTAACTTTGCCTGTAAGTCTCCAAAATTTTGGGTAGCATAAAAATAATCACCCTTTTGATAAAGTCCATTTCCTAAATGGGTAAAAGTTTTACTAAGAATATTTGCCCGGTGGGGAGGAGAATTCATCCAGACCTGCATGAGATTTTTTGCAATGCTTTGTTCAGAAGTTCCATGATGGTAGGCAATGTTTTCTCCAACACCACCTAAAAGATTATGAGCAAAAATAACTTTTCGATCTTGAGGAGACCGGCCATTCTGATCTGTATGAGAAAAAAAATGATGTTTCACCATGTTTTTAGAGTGAATCCTGGCGATGTTTTGTAAATCTTCATTAAAAACATAAGCAGGTAGGTTGCGTTTTAATCTTTCTTCGTTAGTAAACTGAAAAATCAGTTTTTCAACTTTATCCAGGTCAATTGAATAGACAGGAATCAGGAATACAACAAATAAGAGTAAAAGTAGAGATTTTTTCATAATTCAAATTTAATACAAAATATGAAAGAAAGCAAAAAAAAATATCAGGATTTTAAGTGCTCTGAAGATAATTTTATCTAATTTTAATTAATGCTCATTTTTTTCTTTGTAGATCTGCTGTTCAGTATTCTTCCATAAATCTCAAAATGATTAGAAATGTAATCAGCGACTTTTTTTTGATATCATACAAGAATTCCTGTTGTCAATTTTTTACAAAATAGGTGAATCATTCATTTTCAGTTTAGACGGATTTTCTAGCCTGGATGAAGGATTGAACGGATTTGGAAACATCTTTAGTTGTTGTTGCCCAGGAACAAACACTAATACGAATGACAGCTTTTCCATGCCAATGTGCACCACCACACCAACAGACTCTTTGTTGCTGAATGTTTTCTAAAGTGGCTTTGGTAATATTATCATTTTCACAACAGACTAATACCTGGTTAAAATAGACTTTATTAAGGATTTGAAAACCATGACTGGTTAATTCTTTTGCAAATTGTAAGGCCCGTTTATGTAAAGTGCCCACCATTTCATTAATACCAGCTTTGCCTAAGAATTTCATTGTAGCCCATATTTCAAAAATTCTGGCGCGTCTGGACATTTCTGGGGTATAAAACATAGGATCTCGCTCTTCTCCTAATACAATATAGGAGCCGCTCATGTGGAGAGCAGATACTAATGCTTCACGTTCTTTACAGAGAATTATGCCAGAATCATAAGGGGTATTCAGTGTTTTGTGTCCATCAACACTCCAGGAATTCGCTTTCTCCATACCCTTTGTAAGATGTTTAAGATCATCCACAGCAGCAGCCCAAAGACCGAAAGCACCATCTATGTGAACCCAGGCACCAGCTGCATTTGCTTGATCACAAATTCTTTCAAATGGATCAAAAGAACCAGAGTTTACATTACCAGCCTGGAGGATAACTAGAGTTTTATTATCTAACGGGGGGATTTTTTCAGGGATGATTCTTCCTTGATCATCTGTATCTACCCATTCAATATGATTTTTTCCTAATCCCAATAATCCAATGGCTTTTAATACAGTAGAATGAGCTTCTTTTCCGGTTACAATCCGTATTTGAGGTGCCTGATAAAGTCCTAGTTCATTGATATCCCAGCCAAGTTTTTTTAGTAAGTGATAGCGAGCTGCAGCTAGTCCACTAAAGGTTGCGGCGGAAGTTCCGCTAACAAAACCAGCAGCAGTTTGCTCTGGCAGATGAAAGAGTTGTTGCAGCCATTTTTCGACTACCATTTCTAGCTTTGCTGAAACAGGTGAGAGGACTTGCATTGCACTATTTTGATCCCAGCAATCGGTTAAAATTCTTGCAAACAAACCTGCCGGGACTATGCCGCCTACAACAAAGCCGAAATACCGCCCACCAATTTCACTTACTGTTGCTGGAGCTCCATATTCATTTAGTTGTTTTAAAATGGTGGATATGTGAGAAGATTGTTCTGGAAAAACCTCTTCAAACGATTTTAGGTTAGCTAATGCTGATTGTTCTGGATATACATTTCTTTCAAAAGCCTGTTCAATATATTCAGAAGCATATTGCTGGATCTGTTTAAAAAGTGCAGGGTCTTTGATTTCCTGAAACATTTTTTCATGAATGGTTTTGCTCTCCATATTTTCTCCTAAATTTAACCACCATTTTGAAATAATTTATCCAAACCAGATATGGAATATGCACAATAGACTAAAAGTAAAGCCATTATTATATTAAAAGACTTTTGTATGAAGGGGCGTTTTAAAAGTTTATGAAAAACTGCTCCAAATAGAGCCCAGGTACTGCAGGAGGTAATGGATATAACTGCTAAGAGCATTGCCAGTAGAATGATCACTGCGGTTTCTTTGAAATGAGGGACAATAAAAGTTGATGTGACAGTTAAGCCATAGAAAATACCCTTTGGATTGAGATATTGCATGATCACACCATGATAGAAATGGAGCTCTCCGTTGTTTTCTTCTTGTGTTTTTGTTTTAGATTTAAGTATTTTATATGCCAGATAAAGCATATATAATGCACCAAGTATTCCAACGGGAGTTTTAATTCCAGGCAAATACCGGTAAATCACTTCTGCAAAAAAGGAACAAAGCAGCATAATAGTGAGAAAACCAGTCCCTACTCCTAAAATAAAGGGGAGTGCTTTTTTATAGACAAATTGCTTGCCTAAGGTAGTTGACATTATGTTATTTGGCCCAGGTGTAAAAGTAGTAACAAAAACAAATGAAAAAAATGCTGTCCAATTCATACTCAATCCTTCTTATTGGTTATTTTATGAAATGCTGATTTCTCCTGAGAGAAAAGTAATGGCTTGGCCGCTTAAAATTATCCTTTGATCATTTATCAAATTGCATTTGATGATTCCTGTTCTGGTTGAGGCTTGAAATCCTGTTAGCTGTGATTTATGAATCTTTTTACTCCAATAAGGTGCTAGGAAACAATGAGCTGAACCAGTGACCGGGTCTTCGTAAACGCCATGCTTTGGGGCAAAATAACGGGAGATAAAATCATATTTTGGATCATCAGCTTTGGCTGTAATGATGTAGTTATCCAGTTGTTCTTCTTGTAGTTGAGAAAAATCAGGATTTACAGAAAGAACAGTTTGTTCATTTTTTAGCTCAATAAGGTATCTGCTTGGATCACTACCGACAAATGTTGTTTTTATCTGAAAAAGCTGCTCAATAAAATCAATTTTTTCTGGATCATGTACTTGTGTGATTTGTTGTTGTGGAAAATCCAGGTGAATATAGGAATCATCAAATTCAGCTGTGAGGATGCCAGAGAGTGTGGAAAAATTGATTTTTTGATTTTTGTTGATGAGTTTCAACTCAGCTAATATATGAGCTGAAGCTAAAGTTGCATGTCCGCAGAGTTTAACTTCTGCTTTAGGAGTGAACCACTTTAAGTGATAATGATTGTCCTCTTTTTTTAGTAAAAAGGCAGTTTCAGAATGCCGCATTTCAGCTGCAATCTTTTGACACAACTCGGAACTCAGTTCTTTTTCTAAAAGACATACACCTGCGGGATTTCCTTTAAAGGTTTTTGAGGTAAATGCATCTACTACATGAAGTGGTATTGTCATAATTTTTCCTTTACTTAAATATTAAATTATTAAATATTAAACCAAAGCTTCTATTTCGTTTTCAACTTTTTCATAGCTGATATGCTTGTTCTTGGCTAATTTTGAAACAATGCTGGTTAGTTTTTCTGTTCCAACTTTGATTTTAGCTAGATCTTCATAAGCATAATTTAAACGTATGAAGTTATCGCCGGTATTACCATTGGGGAAAAAGATATCACCAGGTAAAACAGCAATGTTTTCGTTTTCAATCTTTTTTAAAAACTCATAGTAGTTGATAGAGTCAGGCAATTTACACCACAAATAAAATCCTCCATCTGGTTTGTTGCATTTGAGAAGAGAGTTGTTTTGAATGATTTCATACATGGTATCTCTTTTTATCTTGTAAAACTGTTTCGCTTTTTTTAAATGTTGTTGATAAAAACTACTACTGAGTAATTCACTAAATAGATATTGTCCAAAACTATTTGTATGCAAATCAGAATACTTTTTTAACATAATCAATTTTTCTATTACTTTACTGCCGGCAATTAGGTAGCCAATTCGAAAACCCATAAAGAGAATTTTTGAAAAGGAACTTAAATAGATCACATGATTATTTTGATCAAAGCTTTTAATAGAGGGGATCTGTTCTTTCTCAAATCGAAGTTCACCTAAAGGATTGTCTTCAATAATAGGAACTTGATACTGATTTGCTAACTTTAGCAGTCTTTTTCTTTTTTCGAGACTCATGACTATTCCAGTCGGATTTTGAAAATCAGGGATAGTATAAATAAATTTAGGGCTATATTTCTTTAAGTATGTTTCTAAGATTTCCAGGTTTAATCCATCATCTTCCATTGGTACAGAAAGGATTTTTGCTTTACGGGCTTTACATATTTGAATGGTATTCATAAATGTTGGTTCTTCAACAATGACTAAATCTCCAGGTTGGATAAAGAGTTGACTTAAAAAATCTATTCCTTGTTGTGACCCTGATGTAATCATGATTTGCTTTGTGCTTATTTGAATATCTTTACTGAAAAGGAGATTTTTAATACTATTTTGTAATTGAGGCGTTCCTACAATAGGACAAGGTTGAAAAAGGAGTTTTGAATATTTTTGAATCAGTAATTGTATTATTTCCTGCATTTGTGGTATGGAAACAATATCTGGTGAGGCAAATCCAGCTGCAAAAGAGATCAACGATTTATTATTCAGTTTATGAAAACTTTTCTCTAAAATATTTGAAGGTTTAAAATCAATACAATCACTAAATAGCTGGTTCCAGGGGAGGGGGAGAGCTGGGGAAGCTTGTTGGTTTGAGGAAAGGGCTTGCTGTGGTAAAACGATGGTTCCTTTACCAACAATGGATTCCACCAGGCCATCTGCTTTAAGTTCTTCATACGCATTGACCACTGTACTGCGATTAATATTTAACTGGTCAGATAATTTTCTCTCAGAAGGGAGAATATAATTTTCAGGTATAATACCAGTATAAATAAATTTACTAATTTGATTTTTAATTTGTCGGTAGATGGGTGTTTTAGAGTTTTTGGTAATTGAAAGTTGCATAATTTTCCCAGCCAATGTTGTTAAGTATAGATCCAATTATACAATAGCATAGATATTATGATAAAAAAAGAGCCAATTGGATGGTTTTTTAACCATCCAATTGGCTCTTGCATAAAAAAATGAAATAGGGATAAAGAAAAGATTTTCAAAAGCCGGGAAAATTAATGGGAATTATTCTATTGATTCAAAAAAGTTGAGTTGTTCATTTAATTCTACATTAATTTCTTTATAAGTTTTAAGATACTCTTTTAACCAATTATAGATCATAGAAGTAATATAATCGGCTTGATCCTCATTGATCATTTTTTTGTCATTCAGATTAAAACTAATACCAACCTCTTTGGTCTTTTTATCAATCCGTGTAATTAAACCTTTTTTAATGGTTAAAAAAGGTTTATGCGAGTAAAGTTCAATTTTAATTAATTCACCTAAACGAAGATTAATAGTTTCTTCAAAGGGCATATAAATACCCAGTCCATCTAAGCTTAAATCTTTTAAGTAGCCAAGATACGGGGCATCTTCATTGCTAAAGATAATTTTTGCATTTATTTCATTATCTGGATAAAAATTAAGACGGATAGAGGTTCTATGATGGACACCAGTATTATGAAAGAAATATTTTATAATATCTTGTGCTACATGAATTGCTGATTTATGATCACTTAAATTTTTTTCTAGATAATGAATCTTCTGATTTTTAAAGAAATGAGCAAGTTGGTTATTTATCATATTTGTATGAACGATTGATTCTTTGTAAATGTTCTGGTTGATTAAATCAGATATTTTTGTAGAAGCATGTAAAATATCTTTGTCTTTGATATTGTTTTTATGAATAATGCCGTCTAGATTAAATAAAAAGAAGGAATCCAGTTTGTCATTTTTTTTAAAAGGCGAGGCTTTTTCTAAGTTTAAGCTGGACTCTAAAATCAAAATATCATTTTTCAAAAACTCAATTTTCTCTTCATCGTAAATAGGAACAGGAGTTTCAATCCAGAATAAGGTTTTAGGAGTAATCTTTATTTCACCATTCTTAAAGATCATAATGCCACTCCCAAGGGGTAATAATAATGATAGTTACTTATTGAGAGTTGTCAATAGACCTAATAAAAATTTTTTAAAATTATTTATAATATTTTTAATTATTTAAAAAGTATTTTTTAGGGATAATTAAAGTAAATATGATTATTAAAGAGGATGATTTGAGAAGAATTTTGAAAAATATGGACTAAAGTATCTTATTATTTAGAAATATAGCTATTAATATGATTTTTTAATCAATCTAGCGTTTTTATGAAATTTTTTTTAGTCTATGTTGCTTGGTTTCTCCTTATTACCAATCTTTGACTGGTATTTTTAATAACATTCTTAAATCTACCATTTGACCAATATGATAGGAATTATGATCGATAATGATGAGAAATTCCCGAAAATAAGTATGATCCTTGCTCCAGGGAATAACCTGGAAAATATCTTTTTTTTGATCCTTAATCATCGAGATAAGGGTTGCTTGATTCGCTTCAAATTCTTTGATCGTTCTTTCCCATTCTGCTTTATTCTGAGGGGTATCAGTTTCGGGCCAATAACCTTTTGGATACTCTAATTCTGTGTAATTTTTAGTCTGCATGTATTCTAACATTTCTTTTTGCGTAATATAAATGTGATAAACTAATTGCCACATGGTATGATCTATATTTTCCACTCTGATTCCTGCCTGCTCAAGAGGAAAACCCTCTAATGCTTGCTGAAAACTAATATGAGCCCCTTTTCCGGATAATGAGCTGATTAAGTGTTGTTTAAAAAATTTTTGATTATCCATTTTTTTTGTTCCTTATTGTTTTAGTTGCTGAAAGATTGAATCAATAGTAAAATGATAGCTTAGTAATTGGGGATTTTTCTTTTTGGAAAAGCAGGCAAAATCAATGACTTCCCATTCTCCTTTACCTAATTTCTTTAAATACTGATCAATGTTATTATAGTTTAAAGATCCCATAATGGATTTAAAGTTTACATTTTCACTGGCAAAATCTATTCCGTTAAGATAATCATAAATCAATATAATTGACCAGGCAGCTTCTAGAAAATGTCCACCAAAACTGACTGATAGATCCCCATCTAAAATAGAAATTAATGCATCAGGTATCCAGTCAATGCTGCCAATAACCCATTTACTACTATGAAAATCTCCAGATTCTTTTATGGCGTCAATAGCACCTAAAGCCATTGGATCATTTGCTGCCCAGACAACATTGGCCTGGGGATAACGTAATTTTAGTCCTGCAAAAGTTTGTTTGGCTGATAGGCGTTTCCATCTTCCAGCACTTGTGGTCTGATGTAAAATCACTCGAGGGTTCTCTTTCACTGCTTGCATTAAGCCTTTATGCCTTTCAATTGCAGCAAAATCCGCCATTGTGCCATCCAGACCTATAACATGAATTTTACCTGTTGAATCATATAGCTTCTTTTCCAGGGCTTGCTGAAACATTACTTTTGCTAACTCATAACCAGCCTTTTGATCATCAGGTAAAATTTGGCCAATCCAGTATTGAAAAACTTCTCGTGGCCCCTTATATTTTTTTTTATCTTCCCCTACTAAACCTGCATTAAAAATAAATGCAGGAATTCCGGCTTGCTCAGCAATTTTCAGCATACTGGCTCCGTTTTTTTTTAAACTCTGAAAAACCACAGCATCAGGTTTATTGTTACTATCTGCAATTTTTGCAAACTGCTGAACCATTAATGCCATATTACGATTAGCATGATAAATTTCCAGCTCAATATCTAAGTCATCGCAAGCAGCTTGCATAATTTTTGATGCATTATTCCACCAGTAATCTTTTGTATCTTCAGGATTGAAGAAAACAATTTTGTATTGATTTTTTGCCAATCCTATATGGCTGATATATAAGAAAAAAAATATTATCCAGATGAGAATTTTTCGAAACATCATTACTTAAGAACCATTTATTTAAGAATATTTATTTAAGAATATTTATTAATAATATTGATAATTATGTTTTTGTCAAGGACTGAAAAGAGAGGTGTGTTATGGTATTTATCAATTTCCACCAAAATAAATTGTAGCTTATACTTATCTATAGAAGATATATAAAATATAAGGGAAAAGGGAACAATATTTAAAAAAAGAAAATCGGCAGTCTTTCTTTTATTAATTTAACTTCTGTATATATAAAATTTTTTTCCTGTGAGGTTTTAAAAAAATTAAAACGCTGGTGCTATAGTAAAAAAGTAATACCAAATCAAAAAAAAATATATAAATGGGTATAAAATACACACATGTAACTAAAATACTCATTTTTCTGATAATATTTTTCTTTGAATTTCATACTGCTCAAAACTTTTTCGTATTTTATTCTGCATTTCAAGCCTTTTTTATTATTAAAAACCTTTTTTACTGGTTTTCTTTTGGCATACCAATTGCTTATAATATGAGTATCCTAAATAAAACAAAAAAGAGGTGAAAAACATGAGATCCTTATATTACACAACCGATTTATTAAACGATATTTTTAATAGCTTTGACAGATCACTCAGTTCAAAAGAACAGTACAAAGTATTAAAATCAAATATTGTTGATAATGAAGATCACTATTCCATTTTACTGGAAGTACCAGGTTTTCTGCAAGATGAAGTGAACATTGAAGTAAAAGATAGGGTGCTGAATGTAAAAGCTGAAAAAGAAAAAAAGCAGGATGAAGTAAAATATCTGGTTAAGGAAATTGATTACTCTAAAGCTGGCGCTTCATTTTCTTTGACTAAAGATGTTGATGTAGATACAGTAAAGGCTAAAATGGAAAACGGGTTATTAGAAATTTCCATTGGTAAAAAAGAAGAAGAAAAACCAAAGATGATTAAGATAAACTAATCATTTGCTACTCCTCCATTCGAACCTCCATTTTTTATAATGGAGGTTTTTTTTACTTCATAATTATAATCATAGTAGTAAAACTATATAATTACAAATATTTTCTCATCACCCCAGCAAACAATTCTTTAAAATAGATGAGACTGTATTGAAAATATTAAGATCTAACTTATTTTACAGAAGATAGGGTGAAAAAAATTGACCTAATAGGTAAAATGGGTTAGGATTTTCATTATCTGTTGGATAAAATTATCAGGTTCTCTCTCTTAATTCATGATAAAATTTTTCCAAATAATTTCGATTGATTAAATTTTTGGTACTGGCTTTTTGAGTGCAAGTATACCGGGCTGTTATTTGTCCTTTTAAAATAGCTTCGGCAAGTGGTTTTGATTCTAGTATATGGCTGGAAAGAAAACCGACTGCTAATCCATCGCCTGCACCATTTGTATCAATCACTGGCTGGCTGAGTTCAATAGCAGGATAATGCTGGATACCAGATCGGTCACCATAAGCACACCCTTTTTTGCCCATTCCACAAACAAATTTTTTATCAGGATATCGATCAATAAATTTTTTGATTAACTCATCTGGATGATCAAAGTTTGCTATTGAAAAAAAGACTATATCAGCGTATTCTAAAAAATCTTTTCGATAATCATCTTCAATATTTGGAATATCCTGTAAATCTGTTGAAATGGTGATTCCCAGCTCTTTGGCAATAGGTAGTACATATCTAACCCAATTGGAAATGTTGGCATGAATAAGGCGGCTTCCTTTTATCATAGTACGGCAGGCCGCCAAATCGGGCTTGACATCCATTGCTGATTTTCCATCAAAAAAGTTTTTTCTTCGGCCATCAGGATACATGAAGTTAATGCTTCGCTTAGTTCCCTCAGGGTCAATAAAAAAAAGTGTTTTAATTCCATCCTTTTCAAATTGATCCTGTATCAGATTTCCATGATAATCCTGCCCAATATATCCAATAAAGCCGGTTTGATAACCCAGTTGGGCAAATCCCCGTGCAGTAAAACCACCAGCCTGGCCAATGTAATCTCTGTTTTGACTGAAATTACATTCTACTGAAAAATCGATCTCTTGGCCATATAAGTAAACATTGGTATCTATTCCTACTGCGCCTAGTATGATTACATCATAAGTATTTTTCATTTATAACAATCCTTGATGGTAATAGTTATCAAAATAATCATAATATTTGAAAACTAATGAATCAAATTTCTAATATTTTTTTATTAAAAATATATCATAATTGGTTTCAATTATCCAGTATGAAAATCATGGCGGAACAGATTAAGAACTCATAAAGCAAAGAGAAATTTCTAAGCACTGACTTTTCTTTGTATGAGAAAAGAAGAGTGAACTTAACTGCTTTGGTTAAGTTCACTCAATTGAAAAATGATTAGTTTAAGGAGGATCAATA
>JAKSBL010000325.1 GCA_022361115.1 Spirochaetota bacterium
AAAACCAAAATATTTTGTTCATTTTGATAGGAAATTTCAGGGAGCAACCATTTAGAAACGTCACTTTTATTTTCTTGATAAACTGTTTTTTCATCATAAACATTGGTAAAGCGTTTATCCTGAAACCCATCACTAGATTTTATCCCTATTCGAATAGTATTTGTTTCATTAAGAAAAATTACTTTCTCGTTTTCTAAAAGAGCAGCAATATAACTGATGAATTGATTATTACCATCTTGTAAAACTGGATAAAAAAAACTGACAAATCCCCCATTTGTATTTAAAGCATTGAGATATTTATCTAGTACTAACCAGCCTTGATCTGGAATAAAGAGTTCAATCACAAAGTCTGGATAAAATAATGCTATATCATAGGGGATATAATAACCTCTACTGATCCGGCCGCTAATCTTTGCTTTCGCTAATTTGTGTAATAAACTTTGTGCTGCCTCAAAATATTGTTGATTTGAAATCGGATAAAGATTCATCACTTTATCAGCATAGAGACGATTGCTATGATTTTTATTTTGATTAATTAATTTTTTAAATTGTTCAATAACTTCCATTAACTGATTAAAGTCCAATTCATCCTGAGGAGGGAAGTCCAGTATTATTTTTTTGTAATTGTCTGATATTTCATTATTCCCAACTAATAATTGATCCAGCATCGGTTGGTTTATTTTTAGTTGAGGCTGAAATTGTTTGGGAAGAAGAATTTTTCCTGGTCGAGTTGTGATGGCTAATTTCAATCGAATCACTTTTGGTAGATTATTTGGTCGAACCATTTCGCTGATCAATACCACATTACCTTGCTTATCTCTCTGAAAATCAACAATATTTATGCCTCCACTGTCAATTATTGTTGTTTGTTGAAAATCATTACTAGTTGGGAGAGGTATAAGCAGTGAAACTGATTGATTTTTAATTTTTTTTGACAATTCATTTAATGAATAATCGATTTGTATTTCATAATCAATTGGATCACTCTGATATGAAATACTTAAACTGGTAGAATCAGCAGGAATAGTAAACGGAAGATTAATATCTGCAGTTAGATTGAATAAGCAAATAAAAGTGAACAGGTACCCTATTCGAATCTTGTTCATAATTGACTCTACTTTTAAATATAAATTCTTTATTTAAATCAAAAAATTTTAAAATGAGAAATTTTCTCCTAAATATAATTCCCTTACTTTTGGATCATTCACCAATTCATCAGCAGTTCCAAATTTAAAAATGTTACCCAAATTGATAATATAAGCCCGATCAGTAATAGAAAGAGTTTCTCTTACATTATGGTCAGTAATCAAAACTCCAATGTTTTTGGTTTTTAAACCAGAAATGATAGATTGAATATCAGCAACTGCAATTGGATCAACTCCGGCAAATGGCTCATCCATTAACAAAAATTTAGGATGCAAAACCAATGCCCTGGCAATCTCGGTTCGTCTTTTTTCTCCGCCAGAAAGAGAATAAGCTTTTTGTTTAACTAAAGCGCCAATCCCAAGTTCTTCTATAACTTCATCTTTCCGTCGCTTTTTCTCTTCTTTTGATAAGTCTAGAACCTCTAAAATACAATCAATGTTTTCTTCAACTGTTAGTTTTCTAAAAATGGATGATTCTTGTGAAAGATAACTGATACCAAGTCGAGCCCGTTTATACATTTGCAGAATAGAAATATTGTGATGATCCATATAAATATCACCACTAGTCGGACGGATAAAGCCTACAATCATATAAAAAATTGTAGTTTTACCAGCACCATTCGGTCCGAGTAATCCAACGATTTCGCCTTGCTTCATACTGAATGATGCATTATTAACAGCAGTTTTGGCGCCAAATTTTTTGACTAAATTTCTAATTTCAATAGTTGAATTTTCAACATGTTCCGACAGCATTTCTTTGTATAAATTCTTTTGAGTCAGATCATGTTTAAAATTTTTTATTTTTGAATAAATTTCAAGAACTTTATTCACTATCTTCTTCTTCATCACCATAAATCTCAGCTTCTATACCACCTTCCATATTAAAGGTATTTTTATCTACATCAACAATTATTTTTTTTGCTCGATATTCTGATCCCTGATTTTTCACTTTTGGAAAACCACTGATTTCCATCAGTTTATCCTGTTTTGTATATTTAACAAAGGCTCCAGTAGCAAAGATATCCTTTTGTAAAACCCTGGTATTTCCCTGTATAATTGCTAATTCCTCTTTCTCATAATTATAGATAGAATCCCCAAACACAGCTACTTCATCTTTTTCATCAATATAAAAAGCATTTTCTCTTATAATAAACATTTTTTTTTCTTTATAGTATTCTGCATACTCTCCACCAATCTGTACCTGATCTTCTTCTTTAAAAATTCGGATATTACGGCGAAAGATTGCTACCTTTACATTGTCATCTTTGGTTAAGTAAACTTCCATTTCATCACAATAAATAATATTGTTATCAATCTCCATGTAGGAATTTCCAATAGTGATGAAAATTTTTTGTGTCTCTTTATAAAAAGCTTGATCACCTTTAATTTTTAGTTCTTTAAGATCAGCAAATACAATGAAGTTGCACAATAAAATCATAAAAAAAGAGAAAAATAATTTATGTCTATTCTTCATTCTCATCACCAGTTGAATCTTTACTATCCTGTTTATAGAAATACTTCAAATCCATATTCGTAAATTCTGTTTGGTCATCTGCAAAATTTGAAACCATTTTATCAGCATTTAGTTTTGAACCATCTTCTTTTTCAAAGATAACCCCTCTTTCACCAATCAATATATTATCTTTATAATTGAAAAACAGCTCATCTGTATATAATTTTACTTTTTTATCAATCATATTTACAATTACATTGCCATTAAACTGTATGCTGCCACCAGCACTATCAATAACAGCTTGATCAGACCAAATTTGTGTATTCATTTTACCTTTGCTATTATAAGTTGTTCCCGTAAATACTTTGCATTCAATTTTATTTGATTCATCAAAAAACTCAGCTAATTCAATCTCAGCTTCCAAATAGATACGTTTATTTTTATAAATATAATGCATATAGTTCTGCTGAATAATGTCAGGTAGAATTTTCCGTGGTTCTTCTGAATCATCAGATTGTTTGGTTTTACATTGCAGAAATAATAAAAATAGGAGAATCCATATTATTGGTTTAGTTTTTTTTTCCATGTATCAAAGATGCTTTAATAAACTCGCGAAAAATTGGATGCGCATTAAATGGTTTGGATAAAAATTCAGGATGAAATTGAACAGCAATCCCAAAAGGGTGACCTTTCCATTCTACTGCTTCTACTAATTTTTCATCCATTGTTGTACAGGATACCATTAAATCATTTTTCTCAAATGCTTCTTTATAGTTATTGTTAAATTCCAATCGATGCCGATGCCGTTCCCTAATTTTTTCCTGTTTATAGGCTTTGTATAATTTTGTATCACTAATGGTTTTAGATTCATACAAACCTAAACGCATGGTTCCGCCCATGGCTTCAATATATTCCTGTTCTTCCAAATAAGTAATAACCGGATTATCTGTTTCTGGATCAAATTCTCTGGAATTGGCATCAGTTAAACCTAAGATATTTCTAGCATATTCTATTACCATGATATGCATACCCAGACAAATTCCAAAATAAGGAATTTTATTTTCTCTGGCATATTTTGCCGTTAATACCTTCCCTTCAATACCTCTAATCCCAAAACCTCCAGGTATTAAAATACCATGAATACTATTTAGTCGTTCATTAATATTTTCAGAAGTCATGTTTTCGCTATTGATCTTTTGAATATTCAAGGTAACACGGTTCTCAAAGCCAGCATGATTGAGGGCTTCATAGACAGATTTATAAGCATCCTGCAAATTGATATATTTTCCAACTACTGCTATATTTAATTGATCCTTGGGGTTTTTAATAACTTCAATTAAATCATACCACTTTTTTAAATGGCTTCTACGTAAAGGCAGGCATAATTTTTTTAAAATTACTTCACTTAATCCTTTTTCCTCAAAATCCACCGGCACTTCATAAATAGAATGTTTAATATCAACAGCATCAATAATAGCTTTTTCACTCACATTGGTAAACAAAGCAATCTTCTTCCTCATGTCATTTGTCATTTTTTCATCTATTCTACATAACAGAATGTCTGGTAAAATACCAATTTCCCGTAATTTTTGGACAGAATGTTGGGTTGGCTTGGTTTTCATTTCACCAGCAGATGAAATACGGGGAATTAAAGTTAAATGAACAAAAATAACATTTTCTTTGCCTACATCAATCATAAACTGCCGGGCAGCTTCTAAAAAAGGGATAGATTCGATGTCCCCAACCGTACCGCCAACTTCAATAATCACGATATCAGTGAGAACTTCACCATCTTCGGATTTTTCTACAGTAATTCGGATTTTTCGCTTAATTTCATCAGTAATATGTGGAATAACCTGAACACATTTCCCCAGGTAGTCTCCCCTTCTCTCTCGGTCAATCACATCACGATAAACCTGACCAGTAGTAATAGAGCTTTTTTGACTGAGCTTTAAACTGGTAAATCGCTCATAATTTCCTAAATCCAGATCTGTTTCTGCACCATCATCAGTTACAAAAACCTCGCCATGCTGAAAAGGACTCATGGTACCCGCATCAGTATTGATATATGGATCCACTTTAACCATTGAAATGTGATATCCCCGACTTTCCATGAGAGCCCCAATAGAAGATGAGGCAATCCCTTTGCCTAATGATGAACAAACTCCTCCGGTAACAAATATATACTTAATATCTTTCATGATTATCTACCTTATATTTTAATTATTATTTTATTTATGATAATGAGTAAGATTTTATTCAGGATAATAAATTATGACATCATCAATATCAATGTCTTTAAAAAAATCTTTATCTTTAAAGCGGATCTGAGCAATATTTTCATCAACTTTGACTACGATTGCTGTCCCTTTAATATCACTATCTTCAAAAAGCCAGTTGATACGGCTATCTTCTAATGAATAAGTTGTATTTTTTAAAATTAAAAATTTATCTTTTAATTGTATCCCACCTCTACGGCCTGAATTAATCAAAGCCATGTTGCCTGATATTTTTAGAATATGAGCCCTAAATGGGATATCCTGATCGACATTACGCAAAAGAGAACTGATAGATTTAATTATCCGATTATTACCTACCTGATAAGAGGAATATACTTTTAATTCCTGATTATTATATGCATTGATCAGTTTCAGTTCGATATCTAAAGAATTATGATCTTCCTGAACTTCTAAAAGTAAATAGAGCGGAGAAAAATGTTGTTTTGCAATCTGCATTTGTTTAAATTCTGAATATTCCTGATCAGAATAATCAGCAATAACAAATCTTTTTTGATCAAAACTAATCGTCTTAAAATAATCAGCATAGATAGTTTCGAAATTGAAATGGCTGTTTTCTATATTTTTACGGACAAACAGAGGGATTTCATAAATATCAGAGGTGACTGTGTATTGGCTTACTTTCCAAGAATCCCCTAATTTATTGAGAATCTTTAATTCTTCTATTTCTATTCGGTCTTTCACATCAATATCATCTGTATACTGTTTAATAATTTTTAGCTCTCTGATATAGCGTTCCGGAAAATTATTAGCTTTAAAATATTGAGCTAGTTCTAAACGGGCATCTGTATTTTTGGGATATATTCGAATTGCTTGTTTTAAATAAAAAAGATAGAGATCAAAAAGTGCATCTTTTTTGTAATTCATAGCCTGAAGATAATATTGTCTTGCTCTTTTCTTCCTTTTATCATGATCAACCGGATAATGGTCAAGTAAAATTTTGTCATATACTAAAAAGGAAACTTCATCATCATCCCTTAAGTTCATGGCTTTTTGTAAAAAAGTCAAAGCACGGTCATATTGAGAGATCAAGATATTTGCATTAGCTAAATGAAAAAAATCTAGAAAATTAGCTGGTTTTTTCCTGATCATTTTTTCAAAAATTGCCAACGCTTTATCCCCTTCATCCAGATGAAGAAGATATTTCCCATAATATGTCTGATATTTACTATTATCTTTTATATCAATCGCAGTTTTAATATGATCAATTGCTTTTGGTATTTGATCTTGTTGAAAGAGAAAAACCGAATAATAAAAATATGCATCTGGATTTAATGAGTTGTAATGAATATTTTTTAAATAATAGTCTTCCGCCTTTTTTGTATCTGCTTCTTCATAATATTGGGCTGATAGATATAAGGCTTTAAAATTTTCAGGCTGTTTGGTTAAGATATCTTTCAAAGTCTTAATTGCCATAATTTTTCTATCTGTTTCTAAATAAAGATTAGCTAATCCATTGTATGCATCTAAATTGAGAGGATTATTATGGATGATTTTTTGATATTTTTCTTCCCCTTGTTTATACTTTTTCAGCTTCACATCAATATCAGCAGAAAAAATAACATGCTCTTCTTTATCTCCAGATAATTTCAATACATCCTTTATATATTGATAAGCATATTGATACTGTTCCATATCATAATAGATATGACCTAACTCGACTAATGCATCCAGATAATTGGGATTGATATCCAGTGCTTTTTTTAAATAATATATGGCTTCTTCATACTTTTCTTCAAAATAAGCAGTTTTTCCCATTTTATAAAGAGAAACAGGATTTTCTGCATTGATAAACAAACCGAATAAGAGTAGTATACAAAATACTTTACTGATTTTTTTCACCATTATCATCCACATATTGTAATTTTACTTTTTCTATTTTTCTACCAGAAATATGCTCAATTGTAAATACATAATTTTGATATTGTACTTTTTCATTTTTACTTGGTATACGTTCAAAAAGCATATATATTAATCCGCCTAAAGTATCAATATCCGGATTATCAAAACTGGTACCCAAAGCTTCGTTTAGCTCTTCTAATGATATACGAGCATTAATCATATATTCATTTTCACCAATACTAATAACATCATCCACTTCATTATCAAATTCATCCTGAATTTCTCCAACAATTTTTTCAATAATATCCTCTAAGCAGACAATTCCAGAAAAACCTCCATATTCATCCACCACAATGGCGAGATGATTTTTTTGTTCCCGCATTTCTACCAATAGATTACTGATCAATTTAGATTCCGGAACAAAATAGGCACTCCGTATAATTTTTGATAAATCAAAATTAGCTTTATTGATAAAATATTTTAATAAATCTTTGGCATGAAGCATCCCTACGATATTATCGATGTTTTCATCAAAAACCGGCAAACGGGAACGTCCCTCTTTTTCCACTATATTTATGATTTCATTAATATCAATATTTTTATCAATACAAATGACATCAACTCTCGGAACCATTACCTCCTTAACGGTGATATTAGTCAGGTTCACAATATTGGTAATCATCTTCTTCTCATACTCAGTGATTTCCAGATGTTTATCTTTTAATAAAGTTAATATAAAATCTTCACTTTTATCTTTTTTTGAAAAAAAACCAGCAAAGATATTTTGTCCTAATGAATTACTCAATGATTTCTCCCGATAATTTATAATAAACCGCTTTTTCCAGTTGAGTCATTTCTCCACTTTCAGCCGGATCATGATCATATCCCATTAAATGCAATATCCCATGAAGTACTAAATATTTTAATTCATCTAACAAAGAATGACCAGCATTCATGGCCTGCTCTCTGGCAATATCCAAACAAATGACAAGATCACCTAAAAATCCATGATCAGGAATATTTTCTCCCTCAATTTGAGAAAAGGAGAGAACATCAGTAGGATAATCTTTGCCCAAATACTGATGATTGAGCTTTTGAATATACTCTGGACTTACAATCAGTAATGAAACACCTCCTTTTTTTATTTTCAGGTGTTTTAAAACAGATTTTACCCAATCTTCCAGCTGGCTTTGGTCAACATATTGCTGAAATTCTACTTTCTCAAAATCCAGATCTAGTACCTGATCCATTTTTTTTCCTTTATTTCTTTTCAGCCTGAGGATACTCGATACGGGAATGATACATTCCTAATAACAATTTAACAAATATTTTTCGAATTTTAGTTAAATCTTTAAGAGTTAGCCCGGAATCATCTAAACTCCCCTCTTGAAAGCGTTCTGAAAAAATAGCTTCAATCAATTTATCTACATTGGACATTGTTGGTTTTTTTAAGGTACGGCTGGCAGCCTCAACTTGATCTGCCAATAAAACAATTGCTGATTCAGGAAACTGGGGATTTTCTCCTTTATAATGATATAAATCTTTTTGTATTTCCTGTTTATTTGCATCATTAGATTTTAATGCTTCGGCATAAAAAAATTTTATTAAAGAGTTACCATGATGTTGAGCAATGATATCAATGATTTTTTGAGGTAATCGTTCTTTTTTTGCTCGTTCAACCCCTTTTTTTACATGATTTTTAATAATCGTAACACTAATAGAAGGTTTTAATTGGTTATGAATGTTGAATTCCCCCTGATTTTCAATAAAATACTCAGGGTTATCCATTTTACCAATATCATGATAATATCCGCCTACTCTAGCTAAAACACCATCAGCACCAATTTCAATAGCAGCTGCTTCAGCTAAATTAGCTACCAGGATAGAATGATTATAGGTCCCGACGGCTGTATCAAATAATTCCTTTAATACAGGAGCAGAGGCATCAGATAATTCTTGTAATCGAAAAATAGAAGGTGAGTTTAAAATAATTTCTCCTAAAGCTATCACTCCAATTGATAATATAGCTGAAAAAAAACCATTTAAAGCAGCAAAGATAAAGAAGTAATAAAGGTGTACCTGAGTAATAAAATCAGTAATTTGGACTAAAAAAACAGCAAGAATTAAATTAATGGCAATCATTAAAAGTCCAGCCAATAATAAATCAATCCTTCGCTTCACTTCAGTTATAGTAAAAAAGACACTCAAACTGGACAGTAAGATATATAAAAAGGCAATATGATTAAAGTCAGATACAACAAAAAAAGCAATAGAAAAAACCGCTGTTATCATGGCAGCAATGGCTTTTGTATATAAAAAAATAAATGTTAAAGTAATAGCTGGCAAAATGATCATAAAACCATAGAAATAATTGGTTTTTTCTAACCCTAAGTAAATGGGCATACTAATATTTAATGAATACATAAGAACAATGATAATCAGAAAGATCAGATTTTTTAAATCCACAAAATAATTTTTATCATTGAGTTTAAGAAACAAATAAGCCAAGATAAAAAGGATAAGGAGTATCATTAAATAAGCCAAAAATGAGCTTTTCTCTAATTTATTTGTTTTTGAAGTCAATACAGCAACAATCTGGTCAATGTTCTCAGGCGTAACCCGTTCACCTCTTTCCGCTACAATTTCTCCTTTTAGAATTTTCCGATAAACATATTGGTTTTTTAGTTTATTGTTCAACCGCATTTCTGATAATTCTTCATCATAAATGATATTGGTGATAACTGTTTTGTTATAAAAATTGAGGAGGACTTCCTTTTCCAGTTTATTGAGTTGAGAAAATTGATCAAAAACTAATAATTTATTGCCTTCCTTTGTCACTTCCATGTCGTAGATTTCATCTGGTGAATATCGTGTTTCAATTAATTTATCATGTTGATAACGCCCAATAATAATTCCAGATAACTCAATCTGCGAAACAATATTTTCAGCTAATTTAATAGTTCCACGACGATAGACACTGAATAAAAAAGTTAAATATTGATCAATAAAGCCAGGATCATTACTTATAATTTGTTTTAATATTTGGAATTGTTGTTCGCTCAATTCTACATTTTTATCTTTTATTTGAAGGGTAAAATCCTGATATTTTTCTATCTGACTGATTAATACCAATACGGTTCTAACAACTTGAATCATATTAGCTGAAATTTCTTCATTATGAATAAAAATAGCTGGTGTAGAGAGACGAATAACTTCTTCATTTCTCTTTGTTTCATCTTTATCTAAATAACGGACTTCTCGATCTGCTTCGATATCTTTGGTTAAAACAGAATTGATTTTGGGAATGGTAACAGTTTTACGAAACACATATTGACCTAGAATGACAAATAGAACTACAACAAATAGTAATAGGGTCAAAAGTGATTTATAAAATAAATTATCTTTGTTATGAATAATAGCATTAAAGAAAGCTGATAGTTTAAATTTTTTCATTTCGGCTATAGGCATTGATGATCTTTTTCACAACAGGATGACGAACTACATCTTTACTTTCAAATTCTATAAATCCAATTTCAGATATACCACGAAGTAACTCAATCGCATCAATCATACCACTCTTCTTTTTTCTAGGTAAATCAACTTGGGTAATATCACCAGTGATAATGAGCTTTCCACCATTACCCAGTCGAGTTAAAAACATTTTCATTTGATTACAGGTAGAATTTTGAGCTTCATCTAAGATGACAATACAGTTTTCAAAAGTTCTTCCACGCATATATGCTAAAGGAGCAATTTCTATTAAATTTTGAGAAGTTAATTTTAAATATTGTTCAGACGTTACAATTTGCTGAATAGCATCAAACAGAGGGATTAAATAAGGATTGACCTTTTGAATAAAATCTCCAGGAAGAAATCCCAAATTTTCATCAGCTTCCACAATTGGCCGGGTTAAAATAACCTTTTTTGTCCTTTTATTTAACAGTTCATTGATTGCATAGGCAACAGAAATAAAGGTTTTTCCCGTACCTGCGGGGCCAAAAGTAAAAACCAAGTCTTTACTATTTAATAGCTTAATCAGTAATCCCTGATTAACCGTTCGAGGATTAAAGACCTTTTTTACCTTTGATACTTCGATATTGGTATTGAGAATATGTTTCAGATCAATATCGTTGTTTTCTTCGATTTCACGATATAAAACATCTAATAGATTAGCATAAATATTGCCGTTTTTCTGAGAAATTGAGATTAAAACTTCAATAGTTTTTTCAACTATTGCTGAATTTTCACCTTGAATATAGATTTCATTCCCTTGAGAAAACACTTCGCAACCAGATATACTTTCTAAACGGCGTAAATTTTTATCATTAATTCCGCAAATATCTAATAGAGTTTTTTCATTTTCAATAAATATTGGATTTTTCACTATCATCTACTTATGTTATAATAACATCAAATGATTGTCAAGAATACTTTAAGCCTGGATCATAAAATTGTATGTGCCCTTCATTTCTAACCAATAACTTCTCTAGGTTTAGAACCATTCATCGGACCGACAATACCTCTTGCTTCCATTTCTTCAACTAAACGAGCTGCCCGGTTATAGCCGATATTTAAGCGACGTTGCAAATATGAGGCACTGGCTTTTCTGGATTGCATGACAATTTGTTCTGCTTCTTCATAGAGAGGATCACTGAAGTCACCAGAAATTTCATCATTTTCTTCATTCACTCCCAATATTTCATCCAGGTCCAGATAATCTGGATTAGCAATATTTTTCCAGTGATCAGCAATTAAGTCAACATCTTCTTTACTCAAAAAAGCTCCTTGTAAACGTATAGGAAAAGGTTGAGTGGGGCTTAAATAAAGCATATCTCCCTGGCCTAGCAGTTTTTCTGCCCCCTTTTGATCCAGTATAATTCGGGAATCCTGTAATGAAATCACCTGAAAGGCAATCCTGGCAGGTACATTAGCCTTAATTAACCCAGTTATAACATCCGTCGAAGGACGTTGAGTAGCCAATACCAGATGAAGTCCAACAGCTCTGGCTTTAGCAGTTAAACGGGCAAACAGCAATTCTGCCTCTTTTCCTGAAATACTCATTAAATCAGCAAATTCATCAACAAAGGTCACAATAAAGGGAAGATTTTCCATATGTTTTTTCTTTTTTTGCAGACGTTGATATTCTACAATATCCCTGACCCCCATCTGATCCAGTAAGGAGTAACGACGTTCCATTTCAAAAATCAGATATTTTAATGCGATAATTGCCTTTTTAGCATCCGTAATAACCGGTGTTAATAAGTGAGGAATATTATTATAGGGTTTTAATTCTACAATTTTTGGATCAATTAAAATCACCCGCAATTCTTCAGGGGTTTTAGAAAACAAAATCGAAGAAAGAAAGGAATTCACACAGACTGATTTTCCTGCACCAGTTGCTCCTGCAATCAGGATATGAGGCATTTTATATAAATCTATGGTAATAATTTTTCCATAAATATCTTTACCTAACCCGATGGGAATTTGAAATCCTGATTCAGTAAATTCCTCACAATTTACCACTTCATTAAAGGCTATTAATTGTCTTTTGCTGTTTGGTATTTCAATACCCACTACTTTTTCTCCTGGTATTGGAGCAATAATCCGGATAGATTTTGCTGCCAAACGTAAAGCTAAGTTATTGGATAAGCCCTCAATTTTAGACAACCGAATCCCAGGAGCTGGTATTAATTTAAAAAGGGTAACAACTGGGCCATGAACAATATCACAAACTTCTGCTTCAATTCCAAATTCCATCAGGGTGCTTTCTAATATTTCTGCAGCTTCTCTTTCTTCTTTCTTAAAATCATGGGATTTCTGTTTTTTTGAATCATCTGGTAATAAATTTGATTTTGGTAAATTTTGAGGTTGATAAGTCTGTTTTTTTACAGATTTTTGAGTATCAAACATTTGCTCAAAATCTACAGTCAGGTTTTCATCCTCTAACAGTGCCTGATTATCTTCTATTAATTCCTCTTGGGGTTCTGCTTCCAGATATTCTATAGCAACAGGCAGGTTATTTACATCATTTTCAAAAAAAGCCTCTGCTTCTACTGCCTGATTATTTTCAGCACTATCGGTTATTTCAAGGACAGGTTCCTCACTCTGCCCCTCCTGTTCTTCCTTCCAGGAATTAGGCCAGTCTTGTTTTAATTTTTCATAATACTGATCTTTGTTTTTTGCTATCTCTTCATAAATTGGATTAGGATGGACTCCACTAAATGTATCCACCTCTTCATAATCTTCTTTTTGTTCTGTCTGTTCTTTTAATTTAAATTTTTTTACAATTTTTTCTTGTACAGGAAAAACCGGTACCTCAACACGCCGTTCTGGGGATTCATAAACAACTTTTGAAATCCAGGGAACATTTTGATAATCAAATTTATTGATCTTTTTCTTTCCATGGGATTTTTTTTCTTCCTTTAGCTGAAAAAGAGAAAAGGTTCCTGCATGACTTGAACCTGACTTGTTATTCCCTTTATTGGACTGGACTTCTCTTCCTGAGATAGAATAATCTGATTTTTTCTTTCTTGGAATTTTCTCTTTTCCTAAAGATCTGTTTACAGTAAACTGCTTGAAAATATCCTGGCTGCCTGCAAAAATAAAAATCAGAGCTTGAACAATAAAATTTTTAAAGGGATAAAGGAGAAGGAAAAAAGCTAAAAAAAACCAGAAAAAAAGCAACAGGTAGCCAAAGCCTGAGAACATAAAATGATTGTTTATCCAGGCACCAAAATAGCCTCCTGATACTTTTTGTGCGGTTACAGTATGAAAAAAAGGAGGTAAAAAAGTAATTAATAATAAATAACCACTAAATGTACAAATTTTTACTAAACTATCCACTGGAAATAATAGTAACAAACCAGCACATAAGCCAATAGAAAATACAAATAAAGGAAAAACACCTATTTGATTGATCATAAAATGAGCAAAACTAAAGGAAAAATCTCCAAAAATCATTAATTCATTAGAAACGCCATCAATAAAAAAAAAGATAATAAAAAGAGAGAAGGTAATCAAAATGATCCCAATTAAATTTTTCAGTTCTTGCCCTGTCATAGGTGCTCCTATTACTACGATATATTTTCAATCCGTCTATTATTCATGCTATTTATAATACAGCCTTATCTTATCCCTAAATATACTGAAATAAGAATTGGAATGATTAAATAAAAAGAAAAATACCAAAATTTCCCTTTTTTAATAATATGGATTAGTGTTGCTAAGGCAAAATAACCTATTACTGCCGATACAATGATTCCAGTCAATAATAGTAATAAATATTGAGAATCATTTATTAATGGAGATTTTAAAAGATCTATTACCTTTAACAATGATGCACCTAAAATTGCAGGAATCCCTAAAATAAAAGAAAAACGAGGCGCATCTTCCTTATTCAATCCAGTGATTAAGGAAGCTGCAATGGTAGATCCTGATCTTGATATTCCGGGTAAAAGTGCAAAACTTTGGAAAATCCCTATTATTAAAGCTTGTACAAAGTTTATTTCCATTAACTTTTTATTTGCTTTATCTTGAAATATCCGTGTAAGCTGCAATATTAAAAAAGTAAAGGAAAATAAGCCGGCAAGAACGAAAAAAAGATATTTCGTTGTATTTGCTGGTTTTATGTCTAAATAATCTTTCAATAAAACACCAGCTATAACAACCGGTAAAGTTGCAATGATAAAAACAAACCATATCCTAAAAATTTGAAAACGTGTTAATTTTGACTGAAATAGTTTTGAGTCAATTTCAGGTTGAAATACTCCAAAAAGGAGTTCCCCGATCTCTTTACGATAATAAATACCAATTGAAATCAATGTTCCAAAATGAACAGCCACATCAAAGGTTGTATCAAAATTTAGGTTAAGTAAATTTTTTAGCAGTACAATGTGTCCTGATGAAGAAATGGGTAAAAATTCAGTTATACCCTGGATAATTGAGATAATAACTACTTTTAGTAATTCCATATAATTCCTTAACTATTTTAAATTATTTGTTAATCTGTTCCTTTTGTCATTCTGTAAATAATTTTAAAAATGAAATCGGACCATCAAACTCATAATTATTATCAGATAATTATCAATAAGGTAATCCTTATTGCTCTAATGATTTACTTTAAATTATCGACATTACCAAAAAAGATTTAATGAGTTGGGAGAGAATATCATTTCTTTTACGTTTTACTTGTGAAGGGCTTAAATATTGTTTGAAATTTTCATGAAACAGAGGATCACGGATAACTCAAAAAGACACGAATAACACGATAAAGATTTTCCGTTTTTAAAATGATAAAAATCCGTGATCTCAGTGTCTTATTCGTGTCATTTGTGATCTCTCTGTGTCATCTGATGATCATCATTTGTAAATATTTAATAATGAAATGAAAAAAACAAATAAAAAAGGAGTACCATCCTGGTACCCCTTCTTCTATAAATAATAAGTATTATTCTGTAGTTGTTGTTTCTGTTATAGGTTCCTGATGCATTTTGAGTTGCTCTAAGTATCTCAAGATCTGATTTTGACCTACTTTGCTCATTTCTCGTTTTTTTGCGTCAGCAGTTCTATCAGCTAAGATACCCCATGCTTCTTCATGATTAATAGGTTCAACTCTTTTTACTGTTGCATCATCATAGGTTAATACTACATCTTTAATATATGTTACAAAATCTCCTCCGCGTTGATCTGCTTGTCGATAAAGTCTAAACCCATAGATTTTAACAAAAGGTTCTGACTGAGGATATAATGGAACAATAAAAAGTTCTCTATTTGCAACATCTTCGACATAATTTGGGTTACTCCAGGTAATTCTTTTCCAGCCATCAAAATCAAGATATTCCGGCATGTGATATTCTGTAATTTCTGAGTCCTGATCTTTTAAAAGAACAGAAATGGAGTTTTTGTATTGTGTACCATAAGCAGCTAATTCAATTCTTTTGATGATACCTACATTACGGACAACACCATAGCCATTGAGGTATCGGACTCCGTTTTTATCTTTTTGTTCATCAGGTAATGGATTTCCTAAATCATCCCATAATTTATTTCCATAAGCAGGAATTTCAAAAGGAGGTTTAACTAAAGCCCAGGCATTATTAGGGCTTTCTGGAAAATGAACTCGAATACCTAAAATAGAGTATCCCTCAGGATCGGTATCAGCAGTTGAATCACCTTTTAAAACAGATACAAATTTTGTATCCCATTCAATACATTGTGAATATCTAGCATTTTCCACTGTATCAGCAGATGAGTTTAACTCAACATCCCAATTATCTGGACATAATGAAGTTCTCATTTTAGCTTTTTCTTCATCTGTAAAATTAGAACCTGCTATTGTTGAATAATCCATTAAAGTTGGCATATGCTGAGTCAATCCATGGTCAGCAACATGCTCATTATAAGGAATAGAGCTTAGTTCTTTACTATTCGCAGGATCTACACCATCGCCATTGGCTTTTAAAAGGTTAAAATCAATTAATACTTTTGTGGTTGCAAATAGGCTGGTTGTACTAATCAGAAGGATTAATACCAATATAAGAGAAATCCCTTTTCTCATTGTTCACTCCTTTACCATATCATTTTTTAATCATCACTTCAGGATGATACAAAATTTTTTTAAAAAAAA
>JAKSBL010000548.1 GCA_022361115.1 Spirochaetota bacterium
CTGCCTTTTTATTATCCATATTTAAAAGGAGAATTAAGAATGCCACATTAATTGGCCCGCCTCCAATTCCCAAAAAGGCAGCAATAAAGCCTAATATAATTCCAGCAAGTAGTATGGCTAAATTATTATGAATATCAAAGGTTTTAACCAGATCTGGTTTAACAGAAATAGCTAATATAAATGACAATAATAAAGCTAATATAATTGCTTGGATTGCTGTTGCTAAAGCATTATTAGCAATGAGATTCATAAATAAATTAAAAAAGTATTTCCCTCCAATCCCTCCCAGGATTGATCCAACAGCAATTAATAAGGTCCTCCGTTTTTCCAACTTTATACCAGACTGAATTTGTTTCAAAACTGACACAATGGCCATGGATAATACTGTAAACGAAGACAAAACATTAATTGTTTCTAAATTATAATTCCCTAAAGAATCTAAAACAGGTTTTATAATTACACCACCGCCTAAGCCTACAATAGCTCCCAGGATAGTGGCTCCTAAACCAATAAGAAAATAGATAATTGCCATAATACTATTCTTTCAAAAAATGTAATAGTTATTAAAAAAATGAAATAATGAAATGATGAATTTATTTGGCTTTTACTAATGCCAGGTAAAATAGTTGTTCCATTTTTTGTTGAGTCATCACTTCAAAGCCAATACTAGTAGCGAGTTGAATGAGTTCCTCTAATTGCTTTGTTCTCTTTTTATTTAAAAATCCATAGCCAGTATTTATCATTCCATCAGGAAGAGCTATTTCTAAAGGCATAGCAATGATTTTTTCATCTGCCTGGAGCGGTTCTTCCTGGTTAACATCCCAAATAAAAAATCTACCGCCTGGCCTTAAAACACGATAAATTTCAGTTAATACTTTTAAATGCTTTTCCGGGGGAATATACATAAAAGTGAAGAGAGCAGTTGACAGTTCAAAAGAATTATCTAGAAAAAACAATTCAGATGCATCCATTACAATTTTTAAAGCATTGTTTTGTGTTTCCGCTAATTCTTCTTTAGAAGGGTCTATGGCAATTACCTGTGGTCCATTCAACTTACCAATAACTCCTTCTCCACCACCACCAATATCGAGAATAAACCCTTCACATTTTAATTTAGCAAGTTCTAAATTATGGTGAGGTAAATAATAAACTTCATGATCTTCATGAGAATGATTGTGTGACATTTCATATCCTTTTGTAACTTTTAAAATTGCTCATATTATAAAATATTTTTTTCAGATAATATAGGAATTTCAATAAAAACTCAAATATGATATTTAACATAATATTACTATAAATAATTCCCCTTCTTTATAGCTTAAATATAATTTTTGGGGATAAATTTCTCATATCTTATTACCAATAATTAAAATATCTTGCTCTTTAAAAACTCAGATTGTTGAAAAATAAAATAAAAAGTATTAATATTAATCACTAGGAAAAAAAATGAGTGATGAATTAATAGCTATTATTAGAACCAATAAAGGAAACATCCGACTTCGCTTATTTCATGAAAAAGCCCCAATAACAGTTGCAAATTTTGTAAACCTGGTTCATCATGGCTTTTATAATGGTTTAACTTTTCACAGGGTAATATCCAACTTTATGATTCAAACCGGACGTCCAGGCAAAGAAAGGGATAATGCTGGGTACCATTTTGATGATGAGTTTCATCCAGAACTCCGTCATTGTAAACCAGGTATTCTCTCTATGGCAAATAAGGGACCTAATTCAAACAGTAGCCAGATTTTTATTACTCATATTGCTACCCCAGACCTGGATGATATGCATTCTGTTTTTGGCGAAGTAATAAATGAATCCAGCCAGAAGGTAGTTAATGCTATAAAAGCAGGTGATCAAATATTGGAAATTGAATTAAGAGGAGATTATTCTAAAGTATTCACAAAGGCTAAAGATTACATTGATCAATGGAATCAAATCATCAATCAGAATAAAGCTAAAAAACTATTTCCTTAAATATTTCTCGATTAAATAACCATTCTTTCAACTTTAAATACAACTGGTCGGAACACATCAGTGCAAGTTGCTAAAACTGAGTACTTTTCTTTCATGAACTCAAATCCACCACCTGAAGCAATAGCAATAATATAGGGACGAATATCTGCCCAGGCAGAAGGACACATACCTTCAGGCATTTCAAGAGGACTAGAAATCATGAATTCCTGATTATCCATAACCTTATTACACATTACCAGTTTTTTAGGGCTTTTTAAATATTCATCACACAATTGTTGATTCACTATTCTTTGAACAACCGTAATTTTACATGGATGAAACATAATGTCTCCTCCTTTTCTTTCCATTGATAATATTTATATATTTTAATTTCATCATCTCTGTTTTTCAAAGTTTTGTAAATTATAATTTGCAGATTAAATTATTTTAACTTTTTTGTTTCCCATAAATACTTGATATGAGCACTGCCAAATATTTGCTTTAGAATCATTCTCATTGTTAGTTATTTCTCTTTAAGAATTCCTAATTTTAAGTTATGATAATCATCAAAGGCAAATTTAATACTAAAAACCACATTTAAAGTAGAAGCAAAACTAACTGCTGTATAAATTGAAATCATGATAGCAATCTGATATTTAATGGCAGTTAAAGGTGATGAACCTCCTAATATCTGGCCAGTCATCATTCCAGGCAGGGCAACTAGTCCAATAGTGGCCATTGTGGAAATAGTCGGTAACATTGCAGCTGATATACTTTCTTTTAGATAAGGGGCCAATGCTTCCATTTTTGTTGCCCCCATCATCAGATATGCCAAATACTCATCTTTTTTCTTTAAAAGGGTCGCATAAAATCTTTCTAAAGAAATAATATTTCCCCGCAAACAATTACCTAAAATCATTCCGGAAAGGGGAATTAAATAACGAGCATCATAAAATGGTTTTGGCCGAACCACTAAAAAGACAAATATAGCAATTGTTAAACCAGATCCAATTATCATTCCTAAAAAAAGAGGCATAAAAAATATCTGTTTTTTTAAGCGGGTACTATCTAAAATACTCAAATTAGCTACTACCATCATAATCAAAACCCAGATAAGATTTAACCAGACCAGATTTAAATCAAAAATAAATTGTAAATAAAATCCAACAAAGACTAATTGAACAGACATTCTCAAAATAGAAATAAATACTTGTTTAAATAAATTAATTTTTAACTTGAACATAATAAGCAAAGGAATCAATAGTATTAAATACATCAAACCTAGTTCTAAAAATGAGATATCAATAGCACTATTTTCTGTTGCATTTATGGTAAAAAAATCTTTAAAAAAATCAATCATTAAAAATTCCTTTCATTTTTCTAATGACTTCTGTAGAAAAACCCTGATCAATGGATTGAATTTCTCCAGCCACCATACAAGCGAAATGGCTACATTGTTCAATCCATTCAATGTCGTGTGAAACAGAAATTATAGTATAATCAGGACATTTCAATAAATCCAAAACAGCAATTTTACTCTGACTGTCCAATCCAGAAGTCACTTCATCCAGAATAATCATCTTTTTTCCTAATAATAATGAACGAATGACTGCAATTCTTTGCTTTTCACCACCAGATAGTTCTTCTGCATCATAATGAATGATTTTTGGATCTAACTGAAATTGTTCTAACAATTGAGTGATCTTCAGTTGATTCGGTTTTTGATGAAGATTTGCTTTATAGGAATAGGGAAGGAGTAAAACATCTATAACTTTGCCAGCTCCCATAACTGGAACTTGGCCAATATACGAGCATTCATGTCTTAATAAATGTATATTTGATGAATTAATAGATTGATCCTGATAGGTTATGACTCCAGAATATGGAATATAAGCACCTAAAATAGTTTTTATTAAAGTTGTTTTACCA
>JAKSBL010000094.1 GCA_022361115.1 Spirochaetota bacterium
AAAAAAAAATTTATAAATAGAATATAATCAAATGAAAGTTAATTTATATAATGATAGTTTCCCGAACGAACTAGGTAGCCCTGTCTTTTATCATAAACCGCATGGCGATTCATCAAATGGAATAATCAGTCAAGTACATACTGATTTTATCAAATTATATAAAAGAGTAGTTGCAAATAAAGACTCTTATATGTTTACACCACCTGAAAATATTCTATTTTTAACTTATAACAATCGGTTAAGTGTCTCACCAATAGAGAACTGTTATAAAGCTTATAATATTCCGCATGTAGTTTTGGCACAGCATGAAAAAAAATGGGACTGGATGGTTAAAATTAATTCAGTTTTGGAATATTTGCAAAAGAATGAAATAGAACAGGAATACATCCTCGCAACTGATGCTAATGATGTTATTATGGTGAATGATCCAAAGCTAATTATCGAAATTTTTGAGTTTTACGAGTGCGGTATTCTGTTTTGTAACACAAATGCAGATTGGCCAGCTAATGAGAAATACAAAAACTTTGAGAGCTTAAAATATTATACACATCAATTCCACTCGCATTTAAGTGCCGGAGGTTACATTGCACGAAAAGAGATTTTGATTGGTTATTTGGAAGAAATAGTTTCAAGATATAAAAAAAATGATCCAGAATTGTTTTTCCGGGGTCGGTTTGACGATCAATTATCATGGCGTTCCCTTCATTTTAGAGATTATCCTAAAATAAAGGTAGATTTTCGTTCTCTTATTTTTAAAAGGTTTGATCTGTTTCGAAATTTAGACCAGGAATATGTCACCATCAATCAGTAAATCATTATTTGTATGCCTATATCACATAAATATAAATGTATTTTTATACACGTGCCTAAATGTGCGGGCACCAGTATAGAGTATGCGCTGGAAATGCATGGAGATAAAACAGATATTGGGCTAAAACCTTATATCAATCAAAAATACGATTTTGATCATCTCTTTGGGGCAGGACTTCAGCATTTGACTATCCAGGAGATTCGTTCTATAGTCAGCCCTAAAATATTTAATTCATATTTCAAATTTGCTTTCGTCAGAAATCCTTGGGATAGATTAGTTTCTTATATCACCTGGAACCATAGAAATAAAAATAAGGATAATTGGAATAATATGGAAACCGTGGAGCTTTCCCAGCATATGTTTGATATTGAGATTGCAAACATTTTATCCAAAGGTGACCTGGAAATTGATCAAAATCATCACTTGAAAGAGCAATGGAAATATATTTGTGATGATGGAGGAACCCTTCAGGTAGATTATGTTGGAAAATACGAAGACTTATTACCTGACTGGAATTCGGTTTGTAATGAGCTCAAGATAAATAAACCGTTGGAAATCAGGATGAAATCCAATCATAAACCCTTTAATTATTATTTTGATTATAGCACAAGGGAAAAAATTGAGAAAATCTACTTAAAAGACATTGATTTCTTTAATTATAAATTTTAGAATGAACTATTTAATTGCTCATTTTAGAACTTCAACTATTGAATCGTTAATTAAATGCGAGCTTCTATTTAAAAAAGAGGCTATTTTCAACATAAAAAGAGTACTAACATAAACCTGTTTTTAACCGATTGTACCGGGGGCTGTCCTGGTATTTTTTTGAAACAGTTTAACTTTTTTGGAGCATGTAATTTTAAGCATACATTTTAGCAACTCTGTAAGGAAAAATTCAATATCAACAACACCTCTTTGATTAGCCCTGAAAGCTTTAAGTTTGGCTAAAAGATTCAGCACAGGCATTTGTGCTACGGTTGTCGAAGAAGTTTAACATCTAGTGGTTCAATTTATAAATAAGTGCCTTTAATTTTTGTTACATTTTTTTCTTTATGCAAGGCGAAAAATCTGCGCATAGTCCGGCAGCTGCCGGATAAACGATTTTTTAACGAAGCAAAAAGGAAAAAGGGGGATGAAAATGAGGTTCGGATTTATGAATTGAAGCACTAGGGTAATGGGAATAAAATGTGGCAGATATTAATATTAAAAGAAATCAGGGATTAATTACCAGTTTTTAAGTATAAGCTATTAATACATCAAAAGACTGTTTTGCTTTTTGCCAAAACCTCTGAAACCTGCTCAGGCTGAATCAAACTTTTCATTAATTTTGCCCCAAAAATTGGGGTATGCAATGTGTTGCTAAATTTATATTGAAGTTGTTGAGCTGGGTTTTATTAATTCCTGTTTATTTCTACAAATATGCAATTTCCCCAATTACGCCTGCATCCTGCAGGCATGTTCCTACTTGTTCTCAATATGCTTTGGAAGCGGTTAAAATTCATGGGCCGTTTAAAGGTTTTTGGTTAGCGACAAAACGTATTGTAAAATGCCATCCCTGGGGAACCCATGGGTATGATCCTGTACCTGGGAAAGATCAAATCAAAGTCAAAAAAATCAAGCTAAAAAAATAGTTTAGAAGAATTTCAATCCGGGAATTCAACAAAAGATAGTTTTAAATGGTTATTCCAGAAGTTACCATGATAAAACAATGAGAAATGGGTGAAGCGGAAGATTTTATTTACCAATTTGAAGGAAACCAAAGGGAAACAATGCTCTACTTTCATAATTTGCTAACCTGTGATTTGGGTTTAGAAGATAAAATAAGATTTAAAATCCCATTTTATTATCGAAAAAGTTGGATATGTTACTTAAATCCAACAAAAGAAAAGAAAGTTGAATTTGCTTTTGTTCGGGGAAATGAATTATCCAATTCCCAGGGTTTATTAATAAATAAAGGACGAAAACAAGTTTATAGCATTGATTTTGAAAAAGTGTCAGATATACCGTTTCGTGCAATCAATGAAATTATTCAGGAAGCCATTTTTATTGACGAAACTATTCCATACGAATCAAAAAGAAAACATAACAAATCAGGAGGCAAAATGTAGGTATTATTACAAGTAAATTAGAAGAAACCAGAACATTTTATAAATAAAAACTGGTTTAAAGTTATATGAGGAGCAGCTTGGCTTGTATTAGATATCAAGGGTGGGAATGGGGTGACAGGCATTTTTAAATAATTGCCCCAATGATATTGGAATTAATTTTATCACAAATATTTAAACGAGTTTTTGACATTATGAACTGGTAATGTTTGGACAAGAATACTTTCTGAACAAACACGAAATAAAACTCTACGGTTATCTGGAAGTTTAATTATATATTTAAAAAAAAAGATTCATGAAAAAAATTTTA
>JAKSBL010000483.1 GCA_022361115.1 Spirochaetota bacterium
ATATGTTTCTCCACAACATTGGTGAAGTTGACGGGAACTCATTCATATCGACTACTGATGCTCTCATTGCTGATGAAGGTCATCGTTATGATTATGTTTTAACCAATCCTCCCTTTGGTAAAAAAAGCAGTATGTCAATCACTAATAAAGAAGGTGAACAAAATAAACAGGATTTAAATTACAGTCGTCAGGATTTTTGGGCGACCACTTCCAACAAGCAGCTTAATTTTTTACAACATATTAAAACTCTCTTAAAAGTTACCGGAGAAGCAGCAGTTGTACTACCTGATAATGTACTTTTCGAAGGCGGAGCTGGGGAGACTGTGCGTAAAGAATTGTTAAAAACCACAGACCTTCATACCATTCTCCGACTTCCTACAGGCATCTTCTATGCTCAGGGAGTAAAAGCTAATGTTCTATTTTTCGATAATAAACCAGCTTCCAAAACAGCTCATACCAAAGCAGTCTGGATCTACGATTATCGTACCAATATCCACCACACTCTTAAGAAAAAACCTCTAAAACTAGAGGATTTAAAAGAGTTTATCACTCTTTACAATCCTGAAAACCGCCATAAACGTAAAGAAACCTGGTCTCCTGATAATGAAGAAGGTCGTTGGCGTAAATTTACCTATGAAGAAATCATCGCAAGAGATAAAACCAATCTTGATATCTTTTGGTTAAAGGACAAAAGCCTGGCTGATCTTGATCATTTACCTGATCCGGACGTACTGGCAGAAGAGATAGTTGAAAATCTTGAAGCCGGACTTGAGTCATTCAGAGAAATTATAGGAGTTCTTGATAACAATTAATGAAAAACCATGATAAAAAAGAAAAATGGACAGTTAAAATTATTTGAAAGTAAGCTGGCTGAACTGATTGATTTAGAGCACCCATTATGTATTTTAGCAATTCTATTACTTCAACTCACTTCCATGAATTTTTTTAATTCTTTATTAAATCTATTCAACAATTCTCTGTTTGAGGTTAGGTAAAACTATTCTCATTTAAAAATCTACTGCCAGATCGGCAGCCACAATAGTGAAAGTCATTGCTACACCAGCAGAAATAAAGGCAAAGACTGTCCAAAATTGTTTACGAAATATTTTGCTAAATAAAGATAAAGAACAAAGCAATAGAGTATACAAAATCTATAAAATGATGCACTTTCAGCTTGACTTCAATTCAATTTTTGGCTAATATTTACGAAAAGTATCGTAAATAGAAGATAAACGAAAGTTTTAGATAATAAAAAACAGGAAAGATATTATCCTTAAAAATGTTTTTCTATTTTGAATAAAACATAAAGGGCTGATTTTTTTTCTATGCTATTGAAAGGATAGGTTATGATTTATTTCCAGAAAGGTGGTAAGGAACTGGTTCTAACTGCTCAGGAACTGGAGGAGGGACTTTATCGTGCCCTGGAAAAACTGGGAAAAAGAGAGAAAGTGCTTATCATCCCTCCGGATATTACCCGGATTCACTCTAAAGCAGGAGAGATTACTGATTTAGTCTGGGCATATTATCAGCACAATATAAAAGATATTTTACCTGCCCTGGGCACCCACCAGCCGATGACGGTAAAAGAGATTACAGGAATGTTCAGAAAAACCCCCTTAGATTTATTTAGAAAACATGATTTTCGGAAAGATGTAATAAAGATTGGTCAAGTGCCGGCGGATTTTGTCAAGCAAATTAGTGAGGGTAAATTTAATGAATCCATTCCAGTTGAAGTAAATCAACTTTTAAAGCAAAATCAATATGATTTGATCTTATCCATTGGCCAGGTGGTTCCTCATGAAGTTGCAGGAATGGCGAACTATAATAAAAATATCTTTGTTGGTGTTGGTGGGGAAGGGATGATTAATAAGAGTCATTTTCTAGGCGCTGTGAGCGGCATGGAAAAAATCATGGGTAAACCTTACAATCCTGTAAGAGAGGTTTTTCAATATGCGGAAAAACAGTTTCTTAAAAATTTTCCGCTTGTTTATGTTTTAACTGTGCTGGGGTATACTGAAGAGGGTAAATTAGTTATGAGAGGCTTGTTTATTGGAGATGACAAGGAATGTTTTTCAAAAGCGGCCAGCCTTTCCCAGCAAATTAATTTGACCAGGTTAGCAAAACCTTTGCCCAAAGTAGTGGTTTATCTGGACCCTGAAGAATATCGTTCAACCTGGCTGGGCAACAAGGCTATTTACCGGACTCGTATGGCTATGCAGGATGAGGGAGAACTCATCATTCTGGCGCCTGGGATTAAGGAATTTGGTGAAGATACAGCGATTAATCGTTTAATTAAGAAGTTTGGTTATCATGGTACGGATTGGGTAATAAAGCAAAAAGCGCAATATCCTGAACTCTCCAGCAACCTTAGTGCAGCGGCCCATCTCATTCATGGATCTACTGAGGGACGGTTTCGGGTAACTTACTGCCCAGGTGCTTTGTCTAAACATGAAATTGAATCAGTAGGGTATAATTATGGCGATTTAAGTAAATTTATGAAAATTTATAAACCAGAAGGCAAAAGGGATGGTTATTATACCTTAGCAGATGGACAAAGTTACTTTTTTATCAGTAATCCAGGTTTGGGACTCTGGGCAGTTAAGGATCGATTCAATCTTCCCAGGCTATAATCTTCCAAGGAGAAGGATGGTGAATAAAAAGGCAAACATAGGTTTTATTGGTTTGGGAGTCATGGGACAGAATTTAGTTTTAAATCTTAATGAACAGGGGCACCGGGTGGCAGCATTGAATCTTGTGGGAGCAAATGCTGTAGAATTACTTAAAAAAAAGACTGACACCATCTATACTGTGCAAACCATTGAAGAAATGATACAATTATTAGAAAGCCCGCACATCATTATGCTGATGATTAAAGCAGGGCAGGCGATTGATGATACCATTGATAAACTCCTCCCTTATCTGAAAAAAGGAGATGTTATTATTGACGGGGGTAATTCTCATTACCAGGATAGTAATAGAAGGACATTGGCACTGGAAGAAAGAGGAATTTACTTTGTTGGTGCTGGTATCTCCGGTGGGGAAGAAGGTGCCCGTTATGGGGCCTCGATTATGGTAGGGGGAAATCTCAAAGGGTGGCCCTTGGTGAAAACGATATTACAATCCATTGCTGCCAGAACAGCTGCAGGAGAGATTTGTTGTGATTGGGTTGGCGAAAATGGAGCCGGTCACTATGTAAAAATGGTTCATAATGGGATTGAATATGGAGATATGCAGATTATTGCTGAAACTTATCAGCTGCTAAAGAGCTTAGGGGGATTGAGTCCCCATGAGTTGCAGAATACATTCTTTCAATGGAATCAAGGAGAATTAAACAGCTATCTGATTGAAATTACTGCTCATATACTCAATGCCAGAGATGAGGATGGTTTGCCTCTAGTTGAAAAAATAAAAGACACAGCCGAGCAGAAAGGAACAGGTAAGTGGACAGGGATCAGTTCCTTGGAATTAGGAGTACCGGTTACTCTGATAGCGGAAGCGGTTTTTGCCCGAAGTCTCTCCTTTTTAAAGGGAGAAAGGGTGAAGGCTTCTCAACTATTAGAAGGCCCTAAAGGGGAAACTATTGTGAATAAGGAAGAATTAATAGCTGAGTTACAACAAGCACTACTGGCTGCTAAAATCATATCTTATGCTCAAGGGTATATGTTATTTAAACAGGCAGCCGGAAATTTTAACTGGCAACTGGATTATGCGCAGATTGCCCGTTTGTGGCAGGGAGGATGTATCATTCGCAGTGTTTTTTTGGATAAAATTAAAAAAGCTTATGAACAAAACCCAGAACTGGAAAACCTCATGCTGGATAGTTATTTTCATGAAGTTTTGAATGATTGTCAACACTCCTTACGGAAAGTCGTAATCAGAGCTGCCAGTGCAGGTATTCCTGTTCCAGCTATTAGCAGTGCTTTGGCTTTTTATGATGGATATCGTTCTTCTTATCTCTGGGCTAATTTACTTCAAGCTCAAAGGGATTATTTTGGTTCCCATACTTATGAGAAATTAGAGGAACCAGGAAAATACTATCACACTAACTGGAGCAAATATGGTAACTCATTCCAGTAGATTATGTTTTTCCTTTAATTATTCTTATGATAAGAGAAAAAATGTATAAGGAGGCTAATCTTGCGGAATAATAGAGATGTATCTGCTAAGCAACAGGAAAACATTTACAATATTGTCGACTTCGGGGCAAAAGGCAATGGTGACTTTCTCAATACCAAATGTATACAGAAGGGTATTGATACTGTACATGAAGCAGGTGGAGGAAAACTGATTATTCCCAAGGGTATTTTTTTATGTGGTTCACTTGTTTTAAAAAGCAAAGTAGAGCTGCATTTAACTAAAGGGGCTATTCTGCTAGGTAGTACCGACCCTTCGGATTATCAACAACTTTCTCGCTTTCCTGCCTTATTACTAGCCGAAGCCGAATCTCATATCTCTCTGACCGGAGAAGGAAAAATAGATGGTCAGGGAAGAGAACTGGCTTTGAATATCAATGAGCTTTATTATCAGGGAAAAATTGCTGAAAAAAATTATCATCATAAACGAAACCGTCCTAAAGAGTGCGAAAGGGTGCAGTTGATTGAGTTTAGCCATTGTGAAAACATTATCATCCGTGATGTAACGCTTAAAAACTCCTCTACCTGGGTACAAACTTACATTGAGTGCCGCTTTTTAGAAATTGAGCAGATTAAAGTGGAAAGTAATGCTTTCTATAACAATGATGCCATTGATATTGTAGACTGTCAGGATGTAGTCATCTCTCACTGTGATCTCAATACAGCGGATGATGGGATTACTCTAAAATCTTTTAATCCTGCTTTTTTTAATGAGAGAATAACGATTCAACATTGTCAGGTAAGATCCAGTTCTAATGCTATAAAATTGGGAACGGAATCATTTGGTGGCTTTAGAGATATCAAAATCCATGATATTATGGTGTATGATACTTATCGTTCAGCCATTGCTCTGGAATCTGTAGACGGAGCTGTCATGGAAAATATTTCTGTATCTAAAATAGCTGCTTTTCATACAGGCAATGCTTTTTTTATCCGTCTAGGACAGCGGCAGGATAAAAATAAAAAGGGATGTATGAGAAATATCACTATTGAAGATGTTATTGCAGATATTACTGCTGAGAGGGCAGATGCTGGATATCCGCTGCAAGGGCCAGGGGTATCTTTTTTTCATAATCCCATTCCAGCCTCTGTAACTGGTATTCCAGGATCTTTGCTGGAAAATATTCAGTTACAGAATATTCGTATTCTCTATCCTGGAGATGCCAATCCAGGGCGGGCTCTGATTCCGGAACAGCGAATGACATCGGTTCCGGAGAATGTTGATCATTATCCTGAATACACAATGTTTGAGGAGCTTCCCTGCTGGGGCTTGTATCTTCGACATATCAAAAAACTGAAATTAGCCAATATAACCATGCGCCTGAAGAAAGGGGATTTTCGTCCCGCAATCTGCGGAGAAGATATAGAAGATATTCTGGAATTGGGTGTTGATTTACCATATGAACCTGATAAGAAGCAAATTATTTTTTTACCTGTCTAACGATAAAAGTAATTTTTAAAAAGAAAATCAAAGGCTGCGACTTTTACATCAATATTATGAGAGGGAGTTTGAAAGTAATGATTATTATTATAATGGGGGTCTCTGGGTGTGGAAAAAGTTTAATTGGCTCCAGGTTAGCGAAAGAGTTGGAAATTCCTTTTTTTGATGCTGATGATTTTCATCCTCAGCACAATGTTGATAAAATGAGTCAAGGCATCCCTCTGGTTGATGAAGATCGGTTTCCCTGGTTGGAATTACTGGCTAAACTGCTAGCTGATTGGGAGAAGCAAGGGGGTGCTGTTTTAGCTTGCAGTGCTTTAAAAGAGCAATATCGTCAGCTACTAAAAAGAGAAACTGCTTCAAAACCTATATTTATCTATCTTAAAGGTTCCATGGAAGTAATCAGTCAGCGAATGAAAGCAAGAGTAAAACACTACATGCCAGTAAGTTTGCTGAAAAGTCAATTTGATGCTCTGGAAGAGCCTCGCTATGGTATCTCTGTCAATATAGAACAAAGTCCGGAAATGATAATTAGATATATTAAAAAAAGTCTCACCAGTATTTCCTAGTTTAAAAGTTACCCCAGGAGAGAGTCCTGATGGAAACTATATATAAATCAGTTGATTCCTTCAAGTTTTAATTCTTTGCTAAAATGGCAGGCACAAAAGTGGCCTGGGGTGACTTCTATCATTTCCGGTCGCTTTTGCTGACAGATATCCTTTTTATAACTACAGCGGGGATGAAAGTAACAGCCCTGGGGCGGATTGGCTGGATTGGGAATTTCTCCTTCCAGAATGATCCTTTTCATCTTACAGCGGGGATCTGGTTTTGGTACAGCTGATAATAAGGCAGCAGTATAAGGATGTTTGGGATTGGTGAAAATATTCTCGGTTTCTGCCATTTCCACCATCCTGCCTACATACATGACTGCAACTCTGTCAGAGATATGTTCTACTACAGAGAGATCATGGGCAACAAAAATATAGGTTAAGCCAAAATCTGATTGCAATTCTTCCAGCAAGTTAATAACCTGGGCTTGTACAGATACATCCAGTGCCGATACTGCCTCATCACAAACAATAAGCTGAGGATTAGTAGCTAATGCTCTAGCTATTCCAATCCGCTGTCTTTGTCCTCCTGAAAAAGCATGAGGATATCTTTTAAGATGACTTACATTTAGGCCCACGACTTCTGCCAAATACTTTACCCGTTGATCTATTTTTCCCTTGTCACTTGTGTTATCGATTTTTAAAGGTTCAGAAATGATATCATAGACTGTCATTCGCGGATCCAGTGAACTGTAAGGATCCTGAAAAATCATCTGAATATCTTTTCTCCGATTACGTAGTTCTTTGCCCTTTAATTTGAGGAAATCAATTTCTTTTCCGTCTTTTGTGAAAAATTTTATTTCTCCTTCTGTCGCATCTATTCCTCTTACTACACAGCGTCCCAGAGTCGTTTTACCACACCCGGATTCACCTACCAGGCCGAGGGTTTCTCCACGGTTGACAAAAAGGCTGATATCATCTACAGCTTTCACGTGATTGGTAATTCTATTAAAAAAACCAGAGTGAATCGGAAAATATTTTTTGAGATTGTTTATTATCAATAGCGGGCTGCTCATAATTGTTCCTCTTTGTGATTTGTTCTTTTTTGGTCTTTATTAAAAAAATCCTGTACTTCTTTATATTTAAAACACCGCACTTTATGATTTTTACTGATCTCAACCAGAGGTACATCATAACAGTCGCATAAACCAGCAATTTGATCAGGGCAGCGTTCATAAAATCCGCACATGGGTTTCAGATCCAGAGGTATCGGAACCACCCCTTTGATAGAATCCAGTTGCTTTTTCGCATCCTTACCGATTTTAGGAATAGATTTCAATAAACCTTGTGTATAAGGATGAAGGGGATTGTAAAAAATAGCATCTACAGTTGTATATTCTACAATTTTTCCTAGATACATGACAGCAACTTCATCACAAACCTCAGCTACAACTCCAAGATCATGGGTGATAAACAGGATAGCCATACCAAATTCTTCCTGCAGTCTCTTCATGAGTTCAAGTACCTGTGCCTGTATGGTTACATCCAAAGCTGTAGTCGGTTCATCTGCTATCAGTAAACCAGGATTACAGGATAAGGCCATGGCAATCATTACTCTTTGACGCATTCCTCCTGAAAATTCATATGGATATTCATCGATCCGTTTTTCTGCATTAGCAATCCCTACTTTTTCCATCATTTCAACAGCAATCTTTCGAGCTGCTTTTTTATCCTTTGTGCGGTGCAGTAAGATGGGTTCCATTAGCTGGTTGCCCATGGTGTATAATGCTGAAAAACTGGTCATGGGTTCCTGAAATATCATGGCGATATCTTTTCCTCTTATTGCACGTATCTGCTTACCTTTATTATCCAGATCAACCAGATTAATGGATTGTTGATCATTTTGATAAAGGTTGATTTCACCAGTAATTTTTCCCGGTGAAGGAACTAAACGCATAATTGCCTGGCTGGTAACACTTTTACCACAACCTGATTCTCCTACCAGTCCCAGAGTTTTTCCTTTTTCAATGTTAAAATTCACTTTATTTACAGCTTTTAAAATTCCTTCATCCAGGTGAAAACTAACACTAAGATTTTTAATTTCTATGAAAGGTTTATCTTTATTCTCCATAATTTTTTCCTCCCTCTCCTATTTATAAGGATCTGCTGCATCTCTTAATCCATCTCCCAGAAAATTAAATGCCAGTACAGATATAATAACTGCAATTACTGGTGTCAAAAGCCATGGATAGAGAGCTACATTTTGAACGGATTGGGCTTCCTGAAGTAAAACTCCCCAACTAGTAATGGGAGAGCGAATTCCCAGTCCTAAAAAACTGAGTGAAGTTTCAGAGAGGATCATTCGGGGGATAGACAGACTGATATCGACAATTAAATAACTGAAAAAGCCAGGTATAAGATGAGTTCTAATAATCCTGAAGTTTGTACAACCTGCAACCTTGGCAGCCATCACATAATCTTCCTCCCGTAATGCAATAAACTTACTCCTGACTTTACGTGCTAAACCAGTCCAACCTAAAAAAGAAAGGATGATACTAATATAAAAATATACTTGTAAAGGTGGAATATTTGGGGGAATTGCTGCACTTAGAGCAAGCCATAAAGGGATGGATGGAAAGGAGCGTAAAATTTCTATAACCCGCTGTATTGCATTGTCAATCCAGCCCCCAAAATATCCTGATATTCCACCAATTATGATGCCTAATAAGAGACTGATCAATACACCAACAAAACCAATGGAGAGAGAGATTCTGCCGCCGTGAATGATACGAGAATAGATATCCCGGCCCATCATATCTGTACCAATAAGAAACAAAGGGCCAAGTAAATCAGAACCATCTTCAGCCCCATTTTTTATTTTGGCGGTGAATAAATGAATGTTCCCTGGTATTAATCCCCACATTTTATACTTTTCGCCTCTGGTAAAAAAGTAAATAGGATAAATGGTACCGGTATCTTCCTTATAGATTTTTCTCCAGGTTTCAGGATCTCTTTCTTTTTTGATTTCATATATAAAGGGACGGAGATGAAATTTTCCAGTATGGTCAACCCAGTGTATTTTAGATGGAGGGGCATTAGTATAATGGGCTGCATAATTCGTTAACCCCTGAACTGCAAAAAACTCTGCAAAAATAATGATAAAATACATCATTCCTAGCAGCACCAGGCTGAATTGAGCTAATTTATGTTTTTTAAATTTCTGGGCCATTAACTGCCATTGGGAAGCTAAATAGTAATTTTCATCCAGACTGGTCTTTTTTTGTTTATTTTGCCGGAAAATCAATTTTTTTAGATTCAGCACTTTAGACCCCCCTCTCTAAACGTATCCGCGGATCTAGCCAGGCAAGAAGGATATCAGATATCAGGGTGCCTACCACGGTCAGAATTGCCAGAATAAAGAGAAATCCTCCAGCCAGATACATGTCCTGACTTTTTAGAGCCCGGTACATTACCGGTCCCTGGGTTGGCAAATTCAGGACAATAGCTGTAATGGTTGAACCTGAAAATATTCCAGTTAAAGACCATCCAATAGTACTGACAATGGGGTTTAATGAGGCCCGAACTGGATATTTCCAAAGTAATTTGATCTCATCCACACCCTTTGAACGTGCAGTAATTACATATTGTTTCTGCAATTCATCCAGTAACTGACTTCTCATTACCCGCAACAAACTGCAGGTTCCTGAGGTGCCGATAACAATAACCGGAATCAGCATATGGCTCATCATATCTCGAAACTTTGCCAGGCTCCAGGCAGCATCAATAAATTCAGGAGAAAACAAACCAACCAGACTCGTCCCACTTACTATAAAAAATAAGTACATCAGTACCAGGGCTAAAAGGAAATTGGGAGTGGCCAGACCAATAAAGCCGATAAAAGTGGCAATATAATCTCCGATCGAATACTGATGAGTTGCTGAATAAATTCCAATAGGAATAGCTACTGCATAAGTGAATAGCATGGAAAACAGGGATACAATAATCGTCAAATAGAGCCTTTCCTTTATCAGCACTGTGACTTTCATCTTGTTTTCAAATGAATAACCGAAATCACCCCTGAAAATAATTCCGCTAATCCATTTCCAGTACTGCACATGAAAAGGCTGATCCAATCCATATTCAATTCGCAGGTTTTCAATAATTTCAGGATCAACAATATCTCCCTGCTCTTCCATTTCCGCAATATAACTGGTTAAATAATCACCTGGGGGCAGCTGGATTATCCAGAAAGCGATAAACGAGATTATCAGTAAAGTGGGGATCATAATTAAAATCCGCTTCAGGATATACTGCAACATATTTTTCTCCTCATGATTTCATTAAAACAAAAAAGCCGCCCCCACTCAGACGACGGCTTTTTCATACTTATTAATTACTATAATAAAACTGCCAGGGTTTTGCATTACCCGGTGTTCTTAAGATATCAGCATCCAGAACCCGCTCAGGTACATTTCTGATTTTGTTGTTCAAAATTGCCAGTTTTGGCCCCTGACTGTAAATGCCAATTATCCAGATGTTTTTTTCATGTAAATCTACAATCATATTTGCCCATTTGTCCTGTTCTGGTCCCATAGGGGCTTCCATTAAATTATTCCAGTATTCTACTAAAAGGGAATAATCACCAGCAGGTTTGATACCTTCTTTCCCTCCACTTTCTACATATTTTCCAAATAATCCCCAGTGAGCTTCTTCATCTCTGGTTGGTACATATGGTTTATTGTCAATGAGTAAATTTAGTTCTTGAAAACCTTCATTGATAATCATACTTAACTGATTGGTGTCCCTTAGCTTTTCCAAATAAGTACGATCTACCTGTTTCGCTAACACTTTTAAACCGATATCACTCATATATTTAACAATCAGTTCAACCATTGCCAGGTCTGCCTGAGTGGTTAAGCGGTGCATCAACACAATTTCCAATACAGAGCCATCCGAGCGTAAGCGGAATTTTTTATCTGCTGCCCATTTTAACCCAATTTCATCCAACATCGCATTCGCTTTTTCTTTGTCATACATGGCATAAGCCTTTTCCCAGGATTTACTGTAATGTGGACTATCAGCAACAAAAGATGCTTGTTTATTAATTGCTCTTGCCTCTGTGATTTCCAGAATTTCGTCCCGGTTAAGAGCAAGAGATACTGCTTTTCGGAATTCGGGATTTTGATATAAATCGCTTAAAACAGGATCTTCAATAGTTGGATTAAAAACAATAAATTTATTACCGGCATTTTGCCATTGATAGACCTTATAATCTCCCCGTTTTTCATTTTCTTTAAACAAGGTATAGTCTTCAGTTTTAATACTTCTAAATTGGAAATCTATTTCTCCAGCTATAGCCTTTAAAGTATAGGCGGATGTATCTTCAACCCGGTAGTAATGAATTTCATCAATATATGGAAGTTGATTACTCTCTTTATCTACTTTCCAGTAGTAAGGATTTCTTTTCAAAATATAGATATTCTCATTTTCATCATTAGTCGGAATCCAGGCAGTCAACTTGGGAACGTCAGACTCCATCCAAAAATAATAAAGCTTTTGTTTTAACATGGCCTGGGTATCA
>JAKSBL010000719.1 GCA_022361115.1 Spirochaetota bacterium
CGCCTGATAGATGATTAAATTGCTGAAAAGCAATATCTTCCAGATTTAAGTGAGATAAAACACTGGCCGTCACATCAATGTCTTCTTCATTATATTGCCAGGAACTGTGGGGACATCTTCCCATAATAACAGTATCAAATACCGTTTCTGTAAAAAGCAGGTTTGCTGATTGGGGAACATATCCAATATTTAGAGCAATATCCATCCTGGTAAAAGTAGCTAAATTGCGGCCATCAAGAAGAACCGTACCCGTATTGGGAACCAGTAACCTGTTTAAGCACTTAACCAGTGTACTTTTACCACTGCCATTGGGGCCAATAATACAGGTAATCTTCCTGTCTTTTATGTTCAGGTTAATCCCATGCAGGATTTTTTTACCAGGGTAGGAAAAATGCAGATCATTCAGTTCGATTTTCATAATATCGTTCCTCTCTTTCTTAAAATAAGGTATACAAACAGCGGAACTCCCAGAAAAGCAGTAACTGCTCCTACTGGCAGGATGACGGGCGAAAGGATTGTTCTGGCTATAGTATCAGAGACAATCAGGAGAACTGCTCCTAATAATCCAGAAGCAGGAATTAAGATTTTTTGGTCAGCCCCAATCATCAAGCGAATCAGGTGGGGAGCAACTAAGCCGATAAAACCAATAGTACCGGTAAAACTGACTATACCGGATACCATTAAAACACAAATAATCATAGAAAAGTATCTTAAGAAACTTACATTAATCCCCATACTTTTTGCACTGTTATCTCCTGCATTTAAAAGATTGAGATCTTTTGATTTCCAGATTAAAAGAAAAGTGCCAATTGTTACCAGAGGGGCAACAATCAGTAGCTTTGTCCAGTCAGCTTTTCCCAGGTCTCCAATTGTCCAAAATACTGCAGCTTTTACTGCATCAGAATTCCCAAAGTATTGAAGAATGGTGGTCATGGCCTGAAAGAAAAACAAGAGAGCTAATCCGATTAATACCATGGTTTGGGGGGAAGCCTCCTTTTTTCCAGCAAGTAAAAGGATGAGCAAAGCAGATAAAAAAAAAAAAAAAAAAGCATTTCCAATAATTAAATAAGTACCTGAAAAAAAACCAACTCCAAACAGGATAGCTAATGAGGCTCCAAATCCGGCAGCTGAAGAAATTCCCAGGATATAAGGATCAGCTAAAGGATTTTTTAAAATAGCCTGCATTACTGCGCCGGAAGAACCCAGGGCTATACCAGCAAATAACCCCATTAATATCCTGGGGAGCCGTAATTTCCAGATAATCAGCTCAACATGGTTATCGGCTACTATGTTCCAGCCTAATAGTTTATTGATGATCACATTAAAAACTTCACTCAGTGGTATTTGGGCCGATCCCAGGGCAACAGCATAAAGGATGATGAAAATAGCCGAGGGAATTAGTACAACTAGTAAAATTAATTTTTTAGTTTTAAATTTTTTATAATCTTTTATTAATTTAATTTTCTGATGTTTTATTGATTCAAAATCAGCCATATGATTTCCTTAATATGTATATCTTATGTTCCGTTCCTTTTTTGTATTTTTCTATGGATAAACAAATAATCCCTGTTGTTCCAGATTGATATTGATTTTCATAAAGCGGTTGAGGTATTCCTGGTGAATTTGTCTTGGATTAAGATCGGGAAATAAATTCGGGTGAAACCATTTAGCCATATAAACAAATCCAATGATAAAAGTAGGTGAGCCAAACAGGTGATCTCCTATGGAATATATTTGGTTCTTTTGTACAGCTGTTGAATGGGAAAAAACAGGAAGTTTTGATACTGCTTGCTGATGATTGTCTATAATAGTCGGATTTTTTGCAGTAATCCCAAATGTTCCGGCTGGCATTGGATCACCGATAATAATATAATCGATTTGCTGTGCAGATAACCATTCTGCATCTATATTTGGTGCCCATCCTCCTTGTGAGGGAATATCAGCTGCTACATTAATGCAACCGGTGATTTGATTTCGATAGGGGGCATAAGGTAATTCATCTGTAAAGGTCATAATATCCTCAGCAGCCCCATAACCATGTTTAAAGAAAATTTTGGGTTTTTGATGATCTTCTAACGAACCGGTTTTTTCAAGCAAACGGTTATTAATTTCAGAGTACCAGCTTATATACTCTTCTGCCTCTTTTTCTTTTCCTAAAAGTTGGCCTAAACCTTTCATCCCTTTTGTGATATTGTCTGGTTCGTATAATTTTGCTGTGAATACTGGAATAATTCCTTCCAGCTTGGTCAGCATTTCATCCATACCCGGCATTGGGATCACTTCTGCAATTAAAAGATCAACATCTGAATTCAATAATATTTCGTAATTTGGCTCATATGGATTTCCCATATGGGACACTACAGATGGGATACTGTTGACTCCAGGAAATAATACTTCATCGTTAAGCGACCCGTGTTTCAGCACGGTTTTATCCCAGGAATCCAGTATTTTTAAACCTACAGCAGATCCCGGATGAACAAAAGCAATTCGTTCAACTGATTTTGTTACCGTAACCTTTCTGCCCAGGATATCTACAACGGTAATTTCTTTTGACTGGGATTTTTGAGAAATAACATTTTCTTGATCTTTTTTACATGATAGGATGAGAAATAAATGGCAGATAATCAAAATCATGATGGTTTTTATTTTCATGTCGTTCCTTTTATTTAATTTTTTACCTTTAAAGGGGTGCTCAGTATATCAACGAAAGCTGGAGTTATCTCATTTTCGTTGATATAACATATTGCAGCCCGGAAGAATGTATGAAATTTAATGTGTTAGATTAAACTAACATTCTGATTTTAAAATGTCAAGAAAAATTTTAATAGGAATGGATTAAAATATCTTGACAATCAAACTAATTTAACATATTATTTTGATTGTCAAGATATTTGATTATCAAAACAAATAAAAGCGGTTGAGCATGATTGGCAGATATAAAAACTTAAGAATTTATCAGGAAATATTTACTTCTAAAGATTTTATCAGAATTATGATAGCTATTGGAGTTATCCTGCTCTCTCAAGTGGTTTACCGATTACCTGATTTTGCAGTAGCAAATTACCCTTCAGTCAATTACCTGTGGGTTAGCAATTTATTGCTGATTATTGCATTATTTTTAACTGGAGTACCCGTTATTTTAGAGGCTATTAAAGGTTTGCTGGCAAAAAAAATTAATGTGGATGAACTGGTGAGTATAGCCGTAATAGCTTGTGTTGCTACTGGAAATTTTTTAGAAGGAGCTATTGTTAGTACCATCATGGCTACAGGTGCAATGGTTGAAGAAGCAGTTAGTGATAGTGCCAGAAATGCCATTAAAAAACTGATTGAGATTACTCCAGATAAAGTAGCCATTCTCATGCCAGACGGAAGTGAAACTCTGGTAGAAGTGGATGATTTAAAAATCGGCGAAATTCTGGTCATTCGGCCAGGTGATACGATTGCTGTAGATGCTATTATACAGGAAGGGAGCGCTGCGATTGATGAATCATCATTGACTGGAGAGTCTGTTCCAGTTGTAAAAAAAACAGGCCAGATGCTTTATGCAGGCACAGTTAATAATGATGGTTATTTAAAAGCAAAAGTAGAACGAGTGGGTAAAGACTCAACCCTGGGTAAAATTATTTCACTAGTGGAAGCGGCTGAGAACAGTAAAACCGAAAGCACTCGAATGGTTGACCAATATGCAAAATGGTTTACTCCGGTTATTCTCTCTTTAGCAGTGATGACTTTTTTCGTGACCAAGGATTTAAACAGGGCGATCACGGTATTAATAGTTGGCTGCCCCTGTTCATTTTTATTGGCAGGCCCTGTCCCAACTATTGCCGCTATTGGCAGGGCTGCTCAATCAGGAATTATGATAAAAGGTGGTTCTTTTCTGGAAGGTATTTCAAAATCTGTTGCAGTCTATTTTGATAAAACAGGAACCATAACTAATGGTGAACCCCAGGTCACAAAAATCGAGACAGGCCCTTCTTTTTCTCAAGGCCAGTTGCTTTTTCTGGCTGCCTCAGTGGAATACACCAGCCGTCATCCACTGGCGAAAGCTATTGTTGCCAGGGCTCAAGAGCTGGGATTAAACCTGCAAGCAGCTGATAATGTAAAGGTTATTGCTGGTAGCGGAATTGAAGGCAGGGTAGACGGCCAAAAGGTTTTCATTGGTTCAGCTTCTGTTGAAGGAGAAGAAGGAGAAACTGTAGTTGAAGTCAAGGTGGATGGGCAATTAGCTGGTTTTATTACTTTACTGGATAAAATAAGAGAAAATGCCCAGCAAACCATTGAGCATATCCGGGATTTGGGAATTAAAGATATTTCTATTATTTCAGGGGATTATCATTCAGCTGTTGAAAAGGTGGCAAAAGAAATTGGGGTCAATCATTATTATGCCCGTTTAAAACCTGATGAAAAATATGAAAAAATTGAGTCCTATGATAATGGGCCTTTGGTTTATGTTGGAGATGGAATGAATGATGCACCAGCGCTAAAAAAAGCTGATGTTGGGATTGCTATGGGAGTAAAAGGTGCTGATATTACTTTGGAAACAGCAGATATTGTTTTCATTAATGACCGAATAGATCTTTTACCTTTTTTGATCACGTTAAGCAGAAGGATGACCAGGACCATAAATGCTAATATTATTTTGAGCTTTACTATAAACTTTCTCTCTCTAGCTGCTGGTTTTGTGGGATTACTAACTCCCATATTAGGTGCTTTTTCCCATAATTTTGGATCCATACTGGTTGTACTACTTTCTGCATCTTTGACTTTACAAAAGGAAAAGATCAGGATATGATAGAGTCATGCAGGACATCCAATCTTTATCACATATCATTGTGGAATTTTATGAAAAATTATCCAGCTGGGAAAATGCTATTGTCGAGGGCAGTGGTTTATCTTTGCCCCACATGCATGCTATTGAGATTTTGGGTACCAATGGCCCTTTAAAAATGAAGGAATTAGCAGAAAAGATAGGGATTACCACCGGTACTCTAACAGTAACCATTGATAAATTGGAAAAAAAAGGGATTGTATCGAGAAAAAGCAACCCTGCTGACCGAAGGTCTTTTGTCATTGAATTGACTCAGCAGGGTAAAGAGATCCAGCAGGAACATTCTCAATATCATCTGCAGCTGACTGCTGAATGTACTGCAGATTTTACTGAAAGTGAAAAAGAACAGTTTTTTTCTTTAATAAGAAATTTTATTCAACATATCTAACAGGAAATACGAAAAAACTCCTTTAGAGACTGAAAGTTTTTTGGGTTTTTGAGTACCCATCATCAGCTGAGATTTAAAGCATGACTCTGTTTTGAGGATTGCCTTTTTAATAAATACAGGGTTGTTCTGGCTCAGTTATTTCTTCATATTCTAGTAAATAACTATTGGGTAATTGTTAACTTTTTCGGGTATCCTGTAAATCCTGTATGATAAAGGGGAAATTCTCAGTTTTACTATCGTGAGTATTTGAAAGGCTTGACGAATAATAAAAAATGTATTATGTTAGTATTAACTAACTTATATTTTTTTTAAAATCATTGTTGTAATGAGGAAAAAAAAGACCGGAAAGATCCGGCCCGATTAAATTTAACCAGCTTGAATAGCTTCTACTGGGCAGACAGATGCACATGCACCACAATCTGTACAATCATCAGTTATAGTGTATTTATCACCTTCTTTGATTGCTTCAACTGGGCATTCAGAAGCACAAACGCCACATGCTGTGCAGTCATCATTTATTACGTACATAACAACCTCCGTTGAAAATAGTGTATATGTATTAATTATAATAAAATAATAAAATAATCAAGTTTTTTAAGGAGATATATATCAATATTGATTGAGACTCAATCTCAATAGGTGTTATTATGAAAAATCAAAGAATCATAAACATATTTAAAACCTATCTGGCTCATACAGGCAAAAAAATTACCTGGGAAAGAGAAGAAATATTAACTTTACTGCTGGAAAAGCAAGGGCATTTTAAAGTAGAGGATATTGTGAAAATAACAGAATCTTCCAAAAATAGAATATCCCGGGCAACGGTTTATCGTACTTTTAATATGCTAGAGTCGGCCGGCATTATCAGTCACTTTTATGATCATAACCACGAAAAGTCTTATGAAATAAACCATGAACATCATGATCACTTAATTTGTGCAAAATGTGGTAAAATTATTGATTTTACTAATGAAGATCAAGAAAAAATACAAAAACAAATTTGCTCTCAATATCACTTTTTTCCTATCTTTCATAGCCTGCATATTTATGGAATTTGCCAAAATTGCCTGACAAAGGATTGAATTTATACTATAATAATACTGTAAGACAAAATTATATTGACATCAATTATTAATTATGTTAGGAAATGCTAACTACCTTTAGGAATAGTAGATGAAATCATCATTAAGCTCAAGTATGGAAGACTACCTGGAAGCTATTTATAATCTTATGTTAAGTGAAGGGAAAGTCCGTATTACAGATTTGAGTGAGACTTTAAATGTAAAAAAATCCTCAGCCAATTCAGCCATCCAAAAGCTTAAAAATCTGAATATGGTGAACCATGAGAGATATGAAAACATTAAGCTAACCTCTTTAGGAGAGCAGGAAGCCAAGAAAATTAAAGCAAAACACGATATGCTGTTGAAATTTTTAGCCGATTTTTTAGGGGTACCAGTAAATCAGGCTATGAAAGATGCCTGTAAGATAGAGCATGCTATTAGTAATATCACCTTTGAGAGATTATCAAAATTTATTGACTTTATTAATCAATCACCAAATTTCAGTACAAAACAATGGCAGAAATCATTTAATAACTATATTGAAACAGGAAATTTAGAAGGTTTATTAGATATTCATTGATTTTTTTTTGATTATATTGTTAGATCAATCTAATAAAAGATGCTTAAATAAATGGGAAATATAGATTTTCACTCTTTTGTAAACAGTTTAAGCCGGGTTATTGAGTATAAGGATTTATATACTCACGGCCATTCCGATCGGGTTGCCGATTTGTCAGCACTAATTGCTCTGGAAATGGGTTTGTCAGAAGATCTTGTAGATGAAATTCATATTGCAGCCCATTTGCATGATATTGGGAAAACAGGTATCCCTGATGGTATTTTGATGAAATCAGGTAAATTAAACCATAAAGAATACAGTATCATGCAGGATCACAGTCTGATTGGTTATGATATATTGAAAGAGGTAAAGGGATTAAAAGCAATATCCCTGATGGTAAAATATCATCATGAAAAATTTGATGGAACAGGCTACCCGGACAGGTTAAAAAAAGATGAGATACCTTTAGGTGCCAGGATTATTACATTGGCTGATTCTTTTGATGCGATGACGACTCCCAGGCCGTATCAAAAAGCCAGGTCAATTGAAGAAGCAGTAATAGAAATATCAAAAAGCAAAAAAAAGCATTTTGATCCAGATATTACTGATTATTTTTTAAAGGTGATTGAAGCTCAAAAAGACTATATTTTAAGTATTATTGTAAAAACTGAAGGAGAAAAATCATGGATACCTTAAATAGAAATTCCTATCCCCTTTTGTTTGCCCGGGAAGGCGAAAAATTACTGGTAACCGAGTTAAAAGGGGGACAGCAATTTAAAAACAAATGTATTGATCAGGGGATTGTTCCTGGTCAACAAATTGAGGTTTTTCAACAGACAGGAGATGGCCCATGTCTGGTGATTATTAATGGTTCCAGGGTTATGATTGGCCAGAATATGTTAAACAGAATTTTGGTAAAGAAACAGTAATTTTTTTATTTTTTAAGTTAGTTGAATCTAACTAAGAACAAGAGTACGAACCTTACTGAGATAAATAAAGCATATTTTTAACTTTTGCTAAGGCTGTAGATTAGTAAGGTTTTATATATTTAACTTTTTTTTGGAGAAAAAAATGGCAACAAAACTCAATCAATTAGCAATTGGAGAAAAGGCAGTAATTGCCGGTTATGAGAAAAAAGATCAAAGATACCGGGAAAAACTGCTCTCCATGGGATTGACGAAAGGAACAGAGATTACTTTGGTCAAGTATGCTCCTTTGGGTGATCCCGTCGAAATCGAAGTCAGGGGCTTCAAATTATCTCTGCGCAAGGAAGAAGCAGAAATTCTCACATTAGAAGGAGGGTCATAATGAAAAGTGCGGATATTGCAGTTGGAAATCCCGACAAAATAAAAAATGCCACTATTGCTATTGTGGGTAACCCAAATTGTGGTAAAACAACCCTGTTTAATGGTTTAACAGGCGGGAATGTTAAAACCGGGAACTGGCCTGGAGTAACAGTAGAAAAAAGAGAAGGTAAAATGTCTCAAGGTAGTCAGAGTATTACAGTAGTGGATTTACCAGGTATTTATTCTTTTTCTGCCCATTCAGAAGATGAAAAAATTGCCAGGGATTATGCTTTAAGCGGAGAACCATCCTTAATTTTAAACATAATTGATGGAACCAACCTGGAACGAAACCTTTATATGACTACCCAGTTAATCGAGATGAAAGTACCAATACTGGTTGTTGTTAATATGATGGATTTAGCGGATAAGCAGGGAATCAAGATAAATTTAGAAGAGCTTTCTAAAAAACTGGCATTACCAGTAATGGGAATTAGTGCTGTTAAAAAAGATGATATTGCTAAAGTAAGAAGTGAAATTGCTAAATGTATCAGTAATCCTGTTATTTCTGATGTTCAGGTGGAATATCCGAATGAAATTGAAGGTCAGATTAGTAAATGGATTGATAAAGCTGAAAAAATTGCCAGAGAGATGACGGTTGATGCTCGCTGGGTTTCTCTTAAACTATTAGAAAATGATAGCTGGGTAAAAGAAAAAGCTCTGCAGGATAATGTTTTCACTGAAAGTGAAATTAATCAGGAACAAGGAAAAATTGAATCTGTTTTAGATGATAGTGCAGACATTATTTGTGCTGATTATCGATATGGATTTATTCATGGGGTAGCTCGCAGTGTAATGAAAAAAACTGCTAATCGGACATTATTTACTGATAAAGTAGATAAAGTTATTTTAAATCGGGTACTAGGACTTCCCATTTTCTTGGGGATTATGTATTTGATCTTTTGGATTACCATTTCAGTTGGTGGTGCTTTTATCGATTTTTTTGATATTTTCTTTGGTACCATATTTGTAGATGGTTTTACCGTATTACTCGAATCAATCGGATCACCAAACTGGCTAACCATTATCCTGGCCAATGGTATTGGCGGGGGTATTCAGACGGTTTCTACTTTTGTGCCCATCATTTTTATGATGTTCCTCATGCTTTCTATTCTGGAGGACTCCGGCTATATGGCCCGGGCTGCTTTTGTTATGGACAGATTAATGAACAAAATCGGCCTGCCTGGTAAGTCATTTGTTCCCCTTTTAGTAGGCTTTGGTTGTACGGTTCCTGCTATTATGGCAACCCGAACACTGGATAATAAAAAAGACCGTTTTATGACCATTTTTATGGCCCCTTTTATGTCTTGTGGTGCCAGATTACCAGTTTACGCTCTGTTTGTAGCAGCCTTTTTTCCCAAAAATGGTGACTGGATTAAACCCGAAAACAGCAGGACAGGTTATATTTCCTGTTGCAACTCTTTCTCAGCCAACAGGGCGTTTAATTGATCGAACAGCAATTGACGCTCACGGGCGGATTCTCCTGTTCCCGGGAAAACAACGGTTTCATGGGGGCGCCTGTCCAGCCAGAACAGGCCGGAATGAAGATTGGCATGTTTTGA